>NZ_JBWKOO010000003.1:428611-483320 GCF_059416125.1 Stenotrophomonas sp. GW821-FHT09E08 | reverse complement strand
ATGCGGCGAAGGGTCGCCAGGCAGGATCAGAAGGTTGCGGCTCTTTTAGAACCGTCCGTGATATCGGGGTAGAACCCTAAGGTGTTCGAGCTGGGCGCGATGGAAGTAGCCGGAGGCCACGCCACTGACTGCGTGCACGGCCCGGGGCGAGCACCCAATGTCGGGAATGTCATCAAAGAGGTCGGGGTGAGACTTTCGAAGAGACTCCATCTGCCGTTGCATGCTGACGAAGTACGGCATGACCTCTTCGATTGTCCACGTCGTCCTTGGGTTGCCTCGCTTTGCCTCATCAAGGGCCAATGAAACGGCCTTTCGAATGCCTGCCAGCTTGGCCATCGCGATGCCAATACCATCCATGCCCGCTCCTCGTCTTTGATGTGCCGCGAGTCTAGCGGATAGCGGACAGGTGATCGCGCTACTTTGAAGGGTTCTTAAGCGCTCGAAGGTGGCCGTGCCCTCGGAGCGGTGAACAAGGCGCTGGAGCAACTGGTGCTGGTGCCGCCTGAGGGGATTGAGACCTGGGACCAAATGCGGGCACTGCTGCCGCAGCCAGAGACCTTCAACTGGCCGGAGAAGGCCGAGCTGCCGCTGGGCCGCTGGAGGCGGGCTCGCCGGCGGTGCAGTCGAGCACTGATCATCAGTCTTTAAGCCTGCCGGTGACGGAGTAGAGAGGCTCCAAAAGCCATTCATAGAGCCTGCGGCGCTCGCCCATGATATCGGCTTCAAGCTGCATCCCGGGGCGGAGCGGCTCCATCTTCCCGTATGCCAGCACTCCCTGCTGATCCAACGAGACCAGAACTCGATACAGCGACTGCTTCGTGTCGCCGTCCTTCTGGTTCCCCGTCAAGGCGCTGCGAGAGATGCGGATGACCGTTCCTTCGTGGGCTCCAAATTTCTGATGGGGATAGGCCTGGTAGCGCAGCAGAACCCTGTCACCTGATTTAACGAAACCAATGGCCGAACTGGGCACCAGCAGCTGCGCTCGAAGTTCAGATCCCTTGGGAAGCAGGCTGAGAATGGGTTGACCGGGCTGCACCGCTTGGCCAGCCTCAACGAGTCGATTTGCCACCAGTCCAGCTACCGGGGCTCGAAGGAGCAGCTCCCCGTCGGCCTCCATCCGGATAGATTCCTGATTCAAGGTGGCAAGGTCACGCTCAGACACTGCCTTGGCGGATAGCCGTTGATGGGGAATTTCTGCAAGCCGCTGCTCCAGTTCGGCCAGGTTCCGCCGAATCGAGGTCGATTGGCGTTGAAGGGCTTGTTGTGCATTGACCGCCTCAAGCATCGATTGCTCTTGTTGGTTGATCTGAATCAGGCTCACATAGCGCTCATCTTCGACGCTCCGATAGCGGGCGAGGGTCTCGCGACCGATTCTCACCTGCTCGCCACGGGTATGGATCTCTGCTTCGATCTGCGAAAGCTCACGCAGCATCGCAGTGCGCTGAGCCTCCGCACCCTCCAACTGCGCTGCGAGCTGCTTGTCCTGGAACTCGCTCATCGCTCCCACGCTGGCTATGCGGGAACGTTGTGCCTCAAGCAACGTGGATACGGTGTCCAGACCCGAAGATGTTACGCGAGGTATGTTGATGGTTAGCAGCCCGTCCTGGCGCTGGACATGGTCCCCTTCTTCGACGTCCAGTTTCGCCACCACACCCGCCGATGGAGCAACCACGGTGGAAAGCCCGAGGTCGGGAACAAGCTCACCCAAGACCCTTGATCTGCGTGAGTACTCACCAAGGTAAAAGAAGCTAACGATGCCTATGGCAGCGATCGCTGTGAACACCGCCAGAAGCCAGAACCGAAGTGGCTGTACGAGGGATATCCCGCCCAGCCAGCTTCGCCGCTGGGCATCAATCGCTTCCTTGCGGAAGAGGCTGCTCATGCGGTGAGCTCCGCTGCATCGCCTCGTTCCGGCGCGAGGGAGTTGGATGTGTTCTGGGTCAGCACGTGCGCTATTGCGCCCGCCTCCATGATCAGCACGCGGTCGGCGCTGGCGATGGTCTCCGGACGATGGGCGATGATCACCCGGGTCAGCTCAAGCTGTCGGACAGCTTCATTCACCAGCCTTTCCCGCTCAACATCCAGATGGCTGGTTGCCTCGTCCAAGAAGAGAAACTGGGGCTTGCGATACAGGGCGCGAGCGAGGATTACCCGTTGCTTCTGGCCTCCGGAAAGGGTGGTTCCCATGTCTCCGATCAGGCTGTTGTAGCCCATTGGCATAGCCGCAATGTCGTCATGCACAGCAGCCAACTGCGCCGCCTCACGCACTCGATCCTCGTCGCAGTGATCGTCCTCAAATGTAATGTTGTCGCTTACGCTGCCCGCAAAGAGCTGATCGTCCTGCATCACCGCTCCGATCATGCGCCGGTAAGCGTCCATGCTGATCCTTGATAAGGGAACGCCACCAATGCGGATCAGACCTTCGGTCGGCTGGAGAAGCCCAAGAAGTATCTTCATCAGCGTGGTCTTCCCGCAGCCCGAAGGGCCGATGATGGCGACCGACTCACCGGCGTCCACTACAAAGCTGCAGTTCTTCAACACCCATGGCTCTCCAGCGCCATAGCGGAAGCCAAGCCCCTCGACCTCGATGCGAAGTCCGTCCGGCAACAGGGCACCCGCATTGGACGAGTGGTCCTCTGGTTCGGACAGAACAATGTCGGAGAGTCGCTCGCCGTGAAGGCGAAGCATGCGGAACTCCACCCACTTGTCGATCAACGCTCCGACGCGCTGGGAGAACTGGTCCTTGTAGGCGAGGTAAGCAATGAGCATGCCGACGGAGAACACATTGTCCATGGCCAGTAGCGCCCCCAGCCAAATCACCGCAATGCGCTCCAGGCCGAACAGCAGCTGATTGCCTCCCGCGAAACTCAGTCCAAACTTCGAGAGCCAAACGTCTTGATTGATAGTCTTGTTCATGAGGTTGAAATAGCCCGCTTGGCGAACTGATTCGCGGCCGGCAACTTTTACCGACTGCACTCCCCGAATCGACTCAAGTAGATGGCTCTCCTGCCGTGCCCCGGCGATCAATTGCTTCTCTGTGCCTCGGCGCAGGGGTGGGAATGCACAGGCGCGTGCAATTGCATACAGAGCAACCGCAAGCAGCGTGACCAGCGCCAGTTTCCAGCTGTACAGCAGCATCATTCCCAGGGTCACAACCGCCATGAGGCCGTCAATGAGCGCCTCTACGAAGCCGGTTGTCAGTGTTCTCTGGATGGCCTGGATGCTTCCCATACGTGACGTGACATCACCTAGATGGCGCTTCTCAAAATAGTCCAAGGGCAAACGCAGGAGGTGGCGGAAGACGTTGCCGGTCCATTCCAGGTTGAGTCGGTTTGATAGATAGATGACCGCCCTGCCTCGAATCTGCCCAATACATACCTGCAACAGGAGCGCCAGAGCGAATCCAGTACCCAGCACGGTCAGCAAGTCTCTGTCATAGGCGACGAGCGCTTGATCCACGGTCCACTGCATGAAGAACGGTGCTATCAGGACGAATACCTGAAGAGCAACGGACAAGAGCAGCAGTAGTCCAACAGCCCGCCAAAGCCCCTCGACCCTGCCTGTCAGCTGTGCAAACGAGACTGCTGGCGGGCGAGGGGTCGCCCGGAACTCGGTAGTTGGATGCAACTCCAGAGCAATCCCGGTGAAGTGACGTGAGACCTCTTCCAAGGAAAGCTTACGCTCGCCGAAGGCAGGATCCAGCACTGTGACACCGTTGCGATGAACTTTGCTGATTACAACAAAGTGGTTGAGATCCCAATGCGCGATGCATGGCAACTGAAGTTGGCTCAGGTGTTCCATGTCCAAGCTCAAGGGACGGCAACGAAAGTCGAGCTTTCCTCCAATCTCTATAATCTGAGCAAGAGTTGCCCCTTTCAGCGATAGGGCATAATGGCGCCGAAGCTCTCGGAGCCCAATGCCGTTGCCGTGATGGGATGCAATCATGGCTAAGCAGGCGAGCCCGCACTCAGCCGCCTCGGATTGAATTGCGACGTCAATAAGCTAGCTCCTCCTGATTGCGTGAAGAGCGGATTAAGTGGGGGGTGTTTCTGAGCGCTCATTTTATTTTAGATGAGCCATAAGAAGGGGCGGGACATAAGCCCCGCCCCTTGTGCTCAGATAAATTTACTGAGACTGCACAGAGGGTTGCTTCAAGTTGTCTTGCTTCGCGAGTAGTTTACCCCCGTTATAGCCTGCCACAAAAACGATGAATGAGGCTATGAAAGCTAAGGTGATGATCTTTACGTCACTAAGCTTGGTCATCTTGATTCACTCCTTAATCGGGGGGCGACATAGGTGCATCGCCTAACATTCTCAGGCGTTGTCTCGTTCCGCAAGGTCTTTCCCAACGCCATAGCCAAACACAATGGCCGCTCCAATCATTCCGGCGACCACAAGCGCGCTTCCGCCCGAAACCGAGGTTACTTCTTCCGCAGATAGTTCTTTCATGAGGAGCCCTCAGTTTTTTTCTGTGTTGGAGTAATAGCCCAACATCATTCCCAACCCAACTGCTGGCGACAGCAGTAGGGCACCCCCGATTACAACCTTGGATGTGGTCGACATCTCACCACCGCTCACCGCTGCAATCTGATCGCTATCTAAGTCGCGCATGGATTTTCCTTGGTTAAGTGCACCTACCCTGGTGCAAGGTCGGAGAGGCCTCGGAATTGAACCCTCTCAGCTATTAGAACGAGCAGCAGTAATGACCCCCTACGCCTTAGTGGGTGTTATTTATCTTCCATTAAGATTTGTTCGAGCTGGCCGATGGAAGCAGGTGTTTCGTCGCGTGACAAGGTCCAGCCTCACAACGGGGTGACACGCTCTTACTTACCTCAGCTCTTGGTGGTGGGAGTTTTGCGCCTGTCGGCAGCCCGGCCCCCGGGTGTTCCACGTGCTGAACTTATTTGAACGGGTTCAGCCCCACCGGGAGCGTCAGCTTGATCTAGCTCCCACATTGGCAGGCGGGTGCCGCGCAGGTGTCATTTCGTCGCAGGTTCTTGGCAGAACTTGATTCTGCACGGATTGCAAATCCGTCTATAGCTGTTCGATTCCGCTTGATGCCTCCAATTGAAAAGCCCTGACTCTGGTTAGGGCTTTCTTGTTTGGCGCCATCGCGGAGGGCGGGCACGCGATCCCATATCGGCCCGCAAGGCGTGGTTGAGGGCAGGGCTGCAGAGCAGCTACGGCGGGGTGTTAAGACCCGCCTACTGCGTCGGATCATCCGGTAGGTCTCGGATCTCTTCTCCCCCTCGCCATTCACCCGTCTGGCGGTCTACATGCAGGATGCGCGCGCTGCCGCGCTTCGCCACCAGCACCAGGTCTATGGTGCCCTTCCAAGACCGCGTCTGCTCCGGGTCGGTTCCCCGGTGGTAGATCGAGATGCGCTCGAAGGTGTCGGCCACCAGCTGGCGGGCTTTGGTCCGCGCGTTATAGTTCAGGGCTTTAACGCCTTCCTGCAGTTCAGCCCACACCTTGGCCACGGCGGGCGTGGGCGAGCTGGCGACTGCGGCCATCTCGTGCTGCAGTGCTTCTACTTCGGACTGTTGCTCGGCCAGCGCTACCTCCAATTCTCTCGCCCGACGTATGAATGCGGCCGGCGCGTCGCCTGCATCATCTGCCAGCATGGCATCGGTGATCCGCTCAATTTTCGCGGTAGTGTCAGCTACCCGCGCACGCGCAACGGCCAATCTTCCACTCAGTGCCTCCGATCTATCCCCACCCTCGAGCAACCGGGCCAGGTTCATCTGGTCTGCGCAGTAGCTCATGATCGCGTGTTCAATAGGTACGACGCTGCAGCTGCCAGCAACGGCGCAGCCCATGCCCTGGGAGTTGCCTACGCATATCAAGCGTCGGTGCCCGTGCTGCGGACCGCCGTCTTCACGGCGCCCGCGATTCATCAAGTTCTGCGCGACCATTGCCGATCCGCAATAGCCGCAGTAGGAGATCCGCAGGCCAGTGATCAGGCCGGGAATCTCCCCGGTGCCCTTCTGTTTCGCGCGCTGCTCGGTCGCCTGTTGCAGGTCCGCGAACTGTTCCGCGCTCAGCATGGAAGGGTAGTACCCGGCCAGGCGGTACTCTTCGCCATCGATCTCCAGCACTTTCTCGCCGATCAGGGCCCTGTTGCGCAGGATCCGGTAGAGCTGTCCAGCCGGATTGCCGCCATTGGTCAACTGCAGGCCTTCTTCGGCAAGGGTGCGCATGATCCTCACCGCTCCGTGGCCGTCCCTGAACATGCGGATCGCCAGCTCCACCGCCTCAGCTCGCTCGGGCACGAGCTGGAACGTTTCGGACTCCGGGTCCAGCCGGGTCCAACTGGGATCCTTGCTGTTCCTGATGACGCCTCGCCAGGTCCCGTCCTGCCACCCCTTGCATTGGCGGTGGATGGCAGCGCGCACGCGCTTGCTCTTGGTGTCCGATTCCTCGTGGGCCCGGATCATCACCAGCAGGCTGTAGACCAGGTCCATGGGCTGGGCCTTCAGGCCAGCCCGGTTGTACTCGCGGCCGTCGTTGGCGGTTACCACCGTGATCCCGGCATTGATGATCTGCGCCAGCTGGGCCTGCGCTTGGATGGGCTCTGCGCGGCTCAGGCGGTCGAGACCTTCAACGATCAGGACGGACCCGGCCGGGATGCGGCCCTCATCAATCGCGGCCAAGAAGACACCCAGCGCGCCCTTGGTTACGTGCCGTTGGTGGTGCGCGGAGAGGCCTTCATCCTGCATGGATAGGGCGGCATCGAGTGCCATGCCGTGTTCGGCCGCCCAGCGCTTGGCATACTCCAGCTGCCGATCAGCACTGCTGCCGGCGGCCTGCTTCGGGTCACTGAAGCGCAAGTAGCTGTAAACTCTCGCCTTTGTAGCCATAGCGCCAGGTAATGCAGTGTCGGATCGTAGAAGTATAGGGTTTATTTCATTGGGGTGCCCGAAGGCCCTTGTCGATTCCGAGCGCATCCTTACCCAGTTGCGGTCCGAGGGATACGACATCGTCCCGTCCTACGATTCGGCCGACGTGGTGGTGGTCAACACCTGTGGCTTCATCGATTCGGCGGTGACCGAATCGCTGGACGCCATCGGCGAGGCGATGAACCAGAACGGCAAGGTGATCGTCACCGGCTGCCTGGGCAAGCGCCCGGAACAGATCCGCGAGGCCTATCCGAACGTGCTGGCGGTGTCCGGCCCGCAGGACTACCAGAGCGTGATGGAGGCCGTGCACGAAGCGCTGCCGCCCAAGCACGACCCGTTCGTGGATCTGGTGCCTGACTACGGCATCAAGCTGACCCCGCGGCATTACGCGTACCTGAAGATTTCCGAAGGCTGCAACCACAAGTGCAGCTTCTGCATCATTCCGTCGATGCGCGGCAAGCTGGTCTCGCGCCCGGTTGATGAGGTGCTGCGTGAAGCCGAGCGCCTGGTGCGCGGCGGCGTGCGTGAGTTGCTGGTGGTGTCGCAGGACACCTCGGCCTACGGCGTGGACGTGAAGTACGCCGAGAAGATGTGGCGCGACAAGGCCTACCAGACCCGCCTGAAGGCACTGTGCGAAGGCTTGTCCGAGCTGGATGCGTGGGTGCGCATGCACTACGTCTACCCGTACCCGCACGTGGACGAGGTGGTGCCGCTGATGGCCGAGAACCGCATCCTGCCGTATCTGGACATCCCGTTCCAGCACGCCAGCCCGCGCATCCTGCGTCTGATGAAGCGCCCCGGCGCGGTCGAAAAGACCCTGGAGCGCGTGCAGAACTGGCGCCGCATCGCGCCGGACATCACCGTGCGCTCCACCTTCATCGTCGGCTTCCCGGGCGAGACCGAAGCCGAATTCGAAGAGCTGCTGTCGTTCCTGGACGAAGCGCAGCTGGACCGCGTCGGTGCGTTCGCCTACTCGCCGGTCGAAGGTGCCACCGCCAATGACCTGCCCGATGCAGTGCCGGAAGAAGTGAAGCAGGAGCGCCTGGCCCGTTTCATGGAAAAGCAGGCGCAGATTTCCGCCGCACGACTGGAAGCCAAGATCGGCACCGTGCAGCAGTGCCTGGTCGACGCCATCGAAGGCGATATCGCCGTGGCCCGCTCCAAGGCCGATGCCCCGGAGATCGACGGCCTGGTGCATATCCAGAACGCCGATCAGGTGCCGCTGCGCGTGGGTGAGTTCGTCGACGTGGAAATCACCGAGAGCGACGAGCACGACCTGTACGGTGACGCGCTGCCGGCCGCCACCCGCCCGGCATTTGATCTCAAGATGCTGTGACCGCAGCGACGACCGCCGCCGGTGACGGCAGCGGTGTCCGTCGCTTCGTGCCGCCGCCGCGTGCGGCGGTCGACGCCACTGTATTCGAGCACCCGGTGTTTGCGGGGTTGAAGGACTTCCATGACCTGCTGGCTGGCCGCGAATGGCCAGCCATCGCCGATCTGGATGTGCGGCTGGGGCTGCCGGGACTGCACCTGGTCGAGCAGGATGCCACGCTGCTGGCCGACGGCCTGCACTACGAAGTGCGCATCGCACAGGGGCGCCTCGCGACCCGTGCCGACAATTGGCACGACCTGTTCAATGCGCTGGTGTGGGCACGCCATCGGCAACTCAAACATGCACTCAATGCGCGGCAGTGCATGCATATCGAGTCCATGCCGCCGGGCCAGCGCAACCGCGCGCAGGCCGCGCTGACCCAGTTCGACGAAACCGGCGTGATCGTGCGCGTGCGCAATCACGCGTTGCTGGCTGCGTGGGATGCGCACGACTGGCGCGCGTTGTTCGAACCTGCGCACTGGCAGAGCGGCGACATCGCCATCGCTGCGGTATTCGGCCATGCATTGATGGAGCAGGCGGTGCTGCCTGGACGCAGGCTGGTGGGCAAGTGCGTGGTGGTGCAGGGTGATGCCGACGCGGAGTGTGTCGATGCCGTCGCACGGGCCATCACCGTGGGCGGGGTACTGACGGATCCCTTGCAACTGCGGCCCCTGCCGCTGGCTGGCATTCCCGGCTGGTACGAGGTGCAGGATGCTGCCTTCTACGCAGATGCAGACTATTTCCGCCCGCTGCGTGTCGGCCGCGCGTATCCGGCGCCGTTGCCTGGCGGTAGAGTCGACTGTTAGTCGACTGCTCTTCCTGCAGCACCGCGAAAACCCCGCGCTGCGCGCGATAGTCGACTGACAGTCGATTCTACAGGGGCTCGTAGTCCACGCCGATCACCGCAAAAGTATGCGGCCCGCTCGGCAGCTCCACCGAGAATTCATCATCCAGCCGTTTCTTCAGCAGCGCACGCGCCAGCGGTGAGTCGATGCTGATCCAGCCCAATCCCGCATCGGTCTCGTCCGGGCCGACGATGCGGTAGCGGCTGGTCTGCCCGCTGTCCACGTTCTCCAGTTCCACCCAGGCACCGAAGAACACCGCCTGCGGATCGGTCGGCGTGGTATCGACCACCCGCAGCGACTCCAGCCGCTTGGTCAGGTAGCGAACGCGGCGGTCGATCTCGCCCAGCTGCTTCTTGCGGTAGGTGTACTCGGCGTTTTCCGAACGGTCGCCTTCCGCAGCAGCCGCGGCCAGTGCTTTCACCACTTCGGGGCGCCGCACACGCCACAGCTCATCCAGTTCAGCCTTCAACCGTGCATGGCCGGAGGCGGTGATCAGTGCGGTGCTCTTTTCTGCAGGGGGACGCCAACGCGACATATGGTGCGATTTCTTTTCAGGGGAGCGATGGAGGCGTGGGGTCGGAGCCCTTTCCACGGGAAAGGGCTCTGACCCCAGCAGGGGCAGCTAGCGTTTGCCGCCGAAAATGCCACCCAGGATGCCGCGCACGATCTGGTTGCCCAGCTTGGTGCCGACGGTGCGCGTGGTCTGCTTGGCCATGGTCTCGATCATGCCCTGGCGGCGCTTGGTGCCGAAGATCGCGTCCTTGATCGACTGGCCGAAGCCACCTTCCTGCGCCTCGTCCTGCTCACGGCTGCGGGCAGCGGGAGCCTCTGCTTTCTCAACCGCCTTCTGCGCACGTTGTGCCAACAGTTCCGCAGCCGATTCGCGGTTGATCGCCGTGTCGTAACGGGTACCGACCGGGCTGCCGGCACGCACCTGGGCGCGCTCGGCCTCGGTGATCGGCCCCATCCGGCAGCGCGGCGGTGCGATCATCGTCTGCTGTACCGGCATCGGCACGCCCTTGTCCTGCAGTGTAGAGACCAGCGCTTCGCCGGTGCCGAGCTGGCTCAGTACCTTCACCACATCCAGTTTCGGATTGGGCACGAAGGTTTCGGCGGCGGTCTTCACCGCCTTCTGGTCGCGCGGGGTGAACGCGCGCAGTGCATGCTGCACGCGGTTGCCCAGCTGGCCGAGGATGTTGCCCGGCACGTCGTCAGGGAACTGCGAGCAGAAGTACACGCCCACGCCCTTGGACCGGATCAACCGCACCACCTGCTCGATGCGCTGCACCAGCGAGGCGGGTGCATCGTCGAACAGCAGGTGGGCCTCGTCGAAGATGAAGACCAGCTTCGGCTTGTCCAGGTCACCCACTTCCGGCAACTGCTCGAACAGCTCCGACAGCAGCCACAGCAGGAAAGTGGAGTACAGCTTGGGCTTGAGCACCAGCTGGTCGGCGGCCAGGATGCCGATCACGCCGCGGCCGTCGTGATTGACCCGCATGACGTCGGCCAGTTCCAGCGCGGGTTCGCCGAAGAAGTTCTCGCCGCCGTCCTGCGCCAGGCGCAGCACCGAACGCTGGATGGCAGCGATCGACTGTGCGCTGACCAGGCCGTACTCGGTGGAGATGTCCTTGCGTTCCTCGGCAACCAGTCCGAGCAAGGCGCGCAGATCGTCCATGTCCAGCAGCAGCAGGCCGCGGTCGTCGGCCAGCTTGAACACGATGTCGAGCACGCCGGCCTGGGTGTCGTTCAACTCGAGGATGCGCGACAGCAGGGTCGGGCCCATTTCGCTGACGGTGGTGCGCACCGGGTGGCCGAGCTTGCCGTACAGGTCCCAGAAAATGGTAGGGCTTGCCGCTGGCGC
Organism: Stenotrophomonas sp. GW821-FHT09E08; assembly: GCF_059416125.1. NCBI lineage: Bacteria > Pseudomonadati > Pseudomonadota > Gammaproteobacteria > Lysobacterales > Lysobacteraceae > Stenotrophomonas > Stenotrophomonas sp. GW821-FHT09E08. Next base: position 472,343 of record NZ_JBWKOO010000003.1, on the reverse strand, counting down.
ATAGTCGGCCACGCCGATCTCGGCGGCGCGCGCGAGCAGGTTCTCGGCGCCGGTGCCGGGCACGGCCAGGCCGGATACATCGCCCTTCACATCGGCCAGGAACACCGGCACGCCCAGCCGCGAGAAGCCCTCGGCCAGGGTCATCAGGGTCACGGTCTTGCCGGTACCGGTGGCGCCGGCAACCAGGCCGTGACGGTTGCCCAGTTTCGGCAGCAGGGTGACGGCAACATCGTCGGTGATGCCTTTGCCGAGCAGAATCGGATCCATGGTCCAGCCCTTGTGGTGAATAGCCCAATGTTAACCGCCGGCGGTGACGGTCCGAAGGTCCGCTTGCCCGGACCTTGGCGGCGCCGCTACTCTGCCTGCCTGTTTCGCACACAGTGCCATCAATGCCCGTTCCTGTCCTGATTTCCCGCGGTTGGCCGCTGCTGGCCCTTGCCGGCCTGGTTTCCCTGGCACCCGATGCCCATGCACAGCGGGTCTCGGCCCGGGACAAGGTGAAGGTGGATGCGCTGCAGCAGCGCATGACCGCCGCCGAGAAGCGCTACAGCGATGCCCTGCTGCTGGTCGCCAATGCCGACCCCAAGGGCAGCAACGAGGCCGATGCCGCGCTGGAGGACATGGAAGATGTCCTCAACGACTGCGTGAAGCAGAAGGGCTGCCAGATGGGCACCCTGCTGGCCAGCTACAAGCGCCTGCTCAAGCACGATGCCGATGCAGCTGCCAGCGATGACGTGGCCGATGAAGGTGGCGACCGCCTGGAAGCCGACCCCGACCATATCGGCCCGCTCACCGCCGACGTGCCCGAGGCGGCCCGCGCCGCTGCGCTGCTGAACGACAAGCGGCACGCCTTCGACAGCATGGTGGAGTACAACCCGGCGGTACAGGCCGGTATCCGCCGCTGGCTGACCGACATGCGCCCGGCGCTGATGACCACCTACGAGAACTACCAGAACCTGCGCGCGGTGATGTGGCCGGAGTGGGAAAAGCGCGGTCTGCCTGAGGCATTGCTGTTCGGCATCATGGCCAAGGAATCCAATGGCCGCGTACATGCCTCTTCGCGTGCCGGTGCCGCCGGCCTGATGCAGTTCATGCCGGCCACTGGCCGCCGCTTCGGCCTGGGCCCGGATGGCACCGGTTTCGACACCCGCTTCGATGCACGCAGTGCTGCAGAAGCCAGTGCCACCTACCTCAACGAGCGCATGCGCGAGCTCAATAACAACGTTGAACTGTCGCTGGCCGGCTACAACGGCGGCGAAGGCCGCGCAGCGCGCGTCTACAAGCAGTACCCGGGGCAGAGCTTCTGGGTGGACAGCGTCTACAACCAGTTCCCGGGCGAAACCAAGGACTACGTGCCGATGGTGATCGCCGCGGCGTGGATCTTCCTGCACCCGCAGCAGTACGGCGTGGAGTTCCCGAAGATCAGCGCGCAGCCGGCCACCATCCGCCTGGCGCGATCCACCACGATCTATGAACTGACCATCTGCCTGGGCAGCCATGGCACCCGCGATGGTTACATGCGCGCGCTGCGCAATCTCAACCCGCGCTATGAGGCTGATGGCTGGATTCCGGCCGGCACGCTGATCAACGCCACTACCCGCATTGCCGGCCTGTACCAGCGCAACTGCGTCAGCGGTCCGCGTGCCGACCTCGCCCGCACCCTGATCACCGCCGATCTGAATGCAGCGATCGTGCGCCCGACCGCCGCCAGCTACACCGGCAGCGTGGCCGTGGGTGGGGTGGTGCCGGTGGCCGATGTGGCCGCATCCACCAGCGTGCCGACCACGCCCGTAGCGCCGGTGGCCACGCCACGTCCGGCTGCGCGGCCGAAGCCGGTGCGCAGCCACAAGGTGGGCAAGGGCGAAACCCTCGGCGCCATCGCCGCGAAGTTCCAGTGCGATGTGCCGACCCTGGCCCGCGCCAACGGCCTGAAAGCCCCGGCCTACAGCCTGCGCCACGGCCAGACGCTGAAGCTGCAGGGCTGCGACAAGTAACCCCCTACGACCCTGGAACCCGCATGGACCTCGAAGACACCCGTAACCTGTTCGCCAACCTCCGCGAAAACACCGACTGGGACATCAACGGCCCGTTGCTGTGGGGGTACTTCTTCGTCCATTCCAGCGCCGAGCCGCTGCAGGCACTGGCGGATCATCTGCAGGCGCAGGGCTACAGCTTCGTCGAACTGTTCGAACAGGAGCCGGAAGAGGGCGGTGCACCGTTCCATGTGCTGCATGTGGAGCGCGTGGAGATCCACGACGAAGCGTCGCTGGACCGCCGCAACCAGGAGTTCGCGGCGTTGGCTGCGGAAAAGGGTGTGGAAGACTACGACGGCATGGACGTCGGCCCTGCACCGGCCCTGCAGTAACGCGCGTACCAGTAGTGCCGGCCGCTGGCCGGCAATGCTCGACGCGTTGGATCAACGGAGATGCCGGCCAGCGGCCGGCACTAACGGAAGCCTCAGCGCAGCTTCGCCAGCGCTTGGCCCAGCTGCACCGGGCTTTCGGCACCCAGCTGCGGGGCGAACTCGGCCACGCCCGGCGGCAGCAGCACGATCACGGTCGAGCCGTAGTTGAAGCGCGCCATCTCGGCGAAGCGCTCCAGCTGGATGCCCTGGCCGCGGTAGTCCTTGCGGGTGATCCGATCACCGTAGGCCGGAATTTCTTCGCCGCTCCATACGGTTTCCACGCCGGACACCAGCAGCGCACCGACCATCACGCTGACCATCGGGCCGAAGCTGGTGTCGAAGTGGCAGACCAGGCGCTCGTTGCGCGCGAACAGGCGCGGCACGCCGTTGACGGCGGCCGGGCCGACGCTGAACAGGCGGCCAGGCACGTGCACGGTTTCGCGCAGGGTGCCGGTCCACGGCATGTGCACGCGATGGTAATCGCGCGGCGACAGGTACACGGTGGCGTACAGGCCGTCGTTGTACGGCTTGGCATCCTCGTCACTGCCCAGCAGTTCGGCGGCGGTGAACGACTGGCCCTTGGCCTGGAAGATGCGGCCGGCCTCGATCCTGCCAAGCTGGCTGATGCGGCCGTCGGCCGGCATCACCAGGCTGCGCGGATCGGCGTCGGCCACGCGCGCGCCCGGCTTCAGCGCACGGGTGAAGAACTGGTTGAAGGTGGCATAGCTGCGCGGGTCCGGGTTGGCCGCTTCGTCCAGATTGACGTTGAACTTGCGGGTGACCGTGTCGATCAGCCAGCGCGACACGCGCGGATCGTCCGAGTACGCCAGCGAACGCGCCATCGAGGACAGCAGGCGGTGGGGCAGGGCGTACGTCAGGGCGGTGGTGAGACTCATGGGGCGGTTTTCTCGGTCAGCTTCTGCAGGTCGCGGGCAATCGCCGGCGCGTTGAACGGGGGCCGCACCAGGCCGGCGAGGCGGCCCTGCGGGTCGAGCACGGCCAGGCTGGCCGAGTGCTCGACGGTGTAGTCCTCGGGATTTTCGTCGAAGTGCTTGCCCGGCACCTTCTGGAACACGAAGCCCAACGAGGTGGCAAAGCGTTCCAGCGAGGGCACATCGGCAGTCGCGGCCAGGGTGTCCTTGTGGAAGCCGTGCACGTATTCGCCGAGGCGGGTGGCGCTGTCGCGGTCGGGGTCGACCGAGACGAACAGCACGCGCGGGCGCAGGCTGTCGGGCAGGGCCTCCCACTGGTTCTGGGCGCCGGCCAGCTCGGCCAGGGTGGTCGGGCAGACGTCCGGGCAGAAGGTGAAGCCCAGGAACACCAGGGTCCAGTGGCCCTTCAGCTCGCCCGGAATCAGGCGGGTGCCGTCGGACTGGGCCAGGTTGAAGTCGGGCAGTTCACGGGCCTGCGGGTACAGGGTGATCGCTTCGGTGGCCGCTGCATTGGCCGGAGGCTTCGGCGCGAACACCTGCTGCGCGGCCAGCAGGCCAAGGCCCGTCGCCAGGGCGACCAGCAGGATGATGCCGGCGTTGCGATTGAACATGGGAGCCCCCGCGCGAAGTGGGCTCCATCATACCGGCTGTGGCCCGATCGTTTCCGCCGCAACGGATGCCGCCACGGGCGCCAGCCCCTATAATCGGGGGCCACTTTGCCCGCAGTACCGCCATGACCGCTGAAACGGCCGCCGAACTCCACACGATCATCGATCTGATCCGCTACGGCACCAGCCGTTTCAACGCTGCCGGGCTGACCTTCGGCCACAGCTACGACAACGCGCTGGATGAAGCGACCCAGCTGGTGCTGCACAGCCTGCACCTGCCGCACGATCTGGGCCCGGCCTACGGCCAGGCGCGTCTGCTGCAGGAAGAGAAGGTGCGCGTGCTGGAACTGTTCCAGCGCCGTATCGACGAGCGCATCCCGGCCGCCTACCTGACCGGTGAAGCCTGGTTCGCTGGCTTGAGCTTCAAGAGCGATACGCGCGCCCTGGTGCCGCGCTCGCCGATCGCCGAACTGATCGAATGCGGCTTCGAGCCGTGGTTGGCTGGCCGCGATGTCAGCCGCGCGCTGGACCTGTGCACCGGTTCGGGCTGCATCGCCATCGCCATGGGGCACTACTACCCGAACTGGGAAGTGGACGGCGTGGACCTCAGCGACGACGCACTTTCGCTGGCCACCGAGAACAAGGAACGCCTGCAGGCGCACAACGTGACCCTGCTCAAGTCGGACCTGTTCAACGGCCTGACCGGCCGCCACTACGACCTTATCGTCACCAACCCGCCGTACGTCACCAACGACGAGACCGATGCCCTGCCGCAGGAGTACTCCTACGAGCCGGACATGGGCCTGCGTGCCGGTGACGACGGCCTGGACCTGGTGCTGAAGATCCTGCGCGACGCGCCGCTGCACCTGAGCGAAGACGGCCTGCTGATCTGTGAAGTGGGCGAGTCCGAGCAGCACCTGATCAAGCTGCTACCGGAAGTCGACTTCGCCTGGATCGAGTTCAAGGTCGGCCAGATGGGCATCTTCGCGGTCGAATGCCGCGAGCTGATCGCCCACAGCGCGCGCATCACCGAACTGGCGGCGCAGCGCCCGTGAGCTCCAATTCGTTCGGCAAGCTGTTCACCGTCACCACGTTCGGCGAATCGCACGGGCCGGCCATCGGCTGCGTGATCGATGGCTGCCCGCCGGGGCTGGCGCTGGACGCGGCCGAATTCGCCCACGACCTGCAGCGCCGCGCCACCGGCAAGAGCCGGCACACATCGGCGCGCCGCGAGGCCGATGAGGTCGAGATCCTGTCCGGCGTGTACGAAGGGCTGACCACCGGCACCCCGATCGCACTGCTGATCCGCAACACCGACCAGCGCAGCAAGGATTACGCCAACATCGGCCAGCAGTTCCGCCCGGGCCATGCCGATTACAGCTACTGGCACAAGTACGGCATCCGTGACCCGCGTGGCGGCGGCCGTTCCTCGGCGCGCGAGACCACCATGCGCGTGGCCGCCGGCGTGGTCGCCAAGAAGTGGCTGGCCGAGCGCTTCGGCGTCACCGTGCGCGGCTACCTGTCGCAGCTGGGCGAGATCACCCCGGCCGGTTTCGACTGGTCGGCGGTGGAAGACAACCCGTTCTTCTGGCCGCATGCCGCACAGGTGCCGGAGCTGGAGGCGTACATGGATGCGCTGCGCAAGTCCGGTGATTCGGTCGGCGCCTGCGTGGACGTGGTCGCCGACAACGTGCCGCCCGGCTGGGGCGAGCCGATCTACGGCAAGCTCGACGGTGACCTGGCCGCCGCGTTGATGAGCATCAATGCGGTCAAGGGCGTGGAGATCGGCGACGGTTTCGCCAGCGCCGTGCAGAAAGGCACCGAACACCGTGACCTGCTGACCCCCCAGGGGTTTGCCAGCAACCACGCTGGCGGCATTCTCGGCGGCATTTCCACCGGCCAGCCGGTGGTCGCCTCGATCGTGCTCAAGCCGACCTCCAGCCTGCGCCTGCCCGGCCCGTCGCTGGATACATCCGGCAACGTGGTCGAGGTGGTCACCACCGGTCGCCATGATCCCTGTGTTGGCATCCGCGCCACGCCGATCGCCGAGGCGATGGTGGCGATGGTGCTGATGGACCAGGCGCTGCGCCACCGTGCGCAGTGCGGCGACGTCGGCACCGTCACCCCGCGTATTCCTGGTCAGCTCGATGGCTGACACGCGGCCGACGGTATGGGTGAGCCAGCCGCTGATCGACGCGGCCATCGCGCCGCTGCGCGATCGCGTGCAGCTGCGCAGCACCGACACCGTCACCGCGTGGTCGCCTGAGCAGATCGCCGAACAACTGGCCAGCGCCGACGGCGCGATCATCACCCTCAACGAGCGCATCGGCGCGGCCCAGCTGGCCGATGCCGCGCAGCTGCAGGTGATCGCCAATGTCGGTGTCGGCTACAACAACCTGGACGTCGACGCGCTCAGCGCGGCCGGCATCCTCGCCAGCAACACCCCCGACGTCCTCACCGAAACCACCGCCGATCTCGGCTTTGCGCTGCTGATGGCCACCGCGCGCCGGATCACCGAATCCGAACGTTGGTTGCGCGAGGGGCAGTGGGGCCAGTGGTCGTTCCAGACCATGCTTGGCGCCGACATCCATGGCAGCACGCTGGGCATCCTTGGCATGGGCCGCATCGGCCAGGGCATCGCCCGCCGCGGTGCGCACGGTTTTGGCATGAAGGTGCTTTACCACAACCGTTCGCGCCTGCCGGCCGACACCGAGGCCGCTGTCGGCGCTTCGTATGTGGATCTGGATACGCTGCTGGCGCAGGCCGATCACCTGATCACGGTGCTGCCTTATTCGCCGTCCTCGCATCACATCATCGATGCAGCTGCACTGGCGAAGATGAAGTCGACGGCCACGCTGGTGAACATCGCCCGCGGCGGCATCGTCGACGAACTGGCACTGGCCGACGCACTGGCCAATGGCCGCCTCGCCGCTGCCGGGCTGGATGTGTACGAAGGCGAGCCGACGGTGCGTCCGGAACTGCTGGCGCTGCGCAACGTGGTGCTGACCCCGCATATCGGCAGTGCCTCGCTGGCCACGCGCACGGCGATGGTACAGCTGGCGGTGGATAATCTGCTCGCCGGGCTTGGCCTGGACGGCGCCCCATCGCGCATGCCAAGCGCGATCAACGCTGACGCGGCAATAGCCGCGCGCGTGACGCTGGGCAAAAAAACCGGGAAACGATAGGGAGCCTCCGTGCGTGCCGCTTGAGGAGGTTCCCCGAACCCAGCTGTCGTGCGTGATTTTCCCCATCCCTGTTTTCGTGAGAGTTTCCCCCCATGAGCAATGCACAGCGCAGTTTTCACGTCGCCGTCGTCGGTGCCACCGGTGCCGTCGGCGAGACCATGTTGTCGATCCTGGCCGAGCGAGATTTCCCGGTCGGAACCCTGAGCGTCCTGGCCTCCGAGCGTTCGGCCGGCGGCGAGATCGAGTTCAACGGCCAGAAGGTCAAGGTCCAGGACCTGGCAACCTTCGACCCGAGCGGCGTCGAGATCGCCCTGTTCTCGGCCGGTGGCAGCGTGTCCAAGGAATACGCACCGAAGTTCGCCGCCGCCGGTGCGGTGGTGATCGACAATTCCTCGGCCTTCCGTTACGACGATGACGTGCCGCTGGTGGTGTCCGAGGTCAATCCAGAGCAGGTCGCCAACCGTCCGCGCGGCATCATCGCCAACCCGAACTGCTCGACCATGCAGATGCTGGTGGCGTTGGCGCCGCTGCACCGCAAGTACGGCATCGAGCGCATCAACGTCTCGACCTACCAGTCGGTGTCCGGTGGCGGCCGTTCGGCGACGGAAGAGCTGGGCAAGCAGACCGGCCAGCTGCTGAGCTTCCAGGAGATCGATCCGCAGCGCTTCCCGGTGCAGATCGCCTTCAACCTGATCCCGCACATCGACGACTTCCAGGACAACGGCTTCACCAAGGAAGAAATGAAGCTGGTCTGGGAAACCCGCAAGATCCTCGGCGACGACAGCATCCTGGTGAACCCGACTGCAGTGCGCGTGCCGGTGTTCTATGGTCACTCCGAGTCGGTAGCGATCGAAACCCGTGACAAGGTGACCGTCGCCGAAGCACGCGCGCTGCTGGAGCAGTCGCCGGGTATCGAAGTGGTCGATCGCCACGAGGCTGGCGGCTACCCGACCCCGGTCACGCATGCGTCGGGCACCGACGCAGTGTACGTCGGTCGCATCCGTGAGGACCTGTCGCATCCGCGCGGCCTGAACCTGTGGATCGTGTCGGACAACGTGCGCAAGGGCGCGGCACTGAACGCCGTGCAGCTGGCCGAGCTGGTCGCCGCCGAACAGCGCTGATCACATCGGTTGCCTCACCGGTAGTGCCGGCCGCTGGCCGGCATTGCCCTGATCCACCAGCTGAAGGGATTGCCGGCCAGTGGCCGGCACTACCTCAAGGGTCTTTCCGGTGGGTGCGGACTCCGGTCCGCACGCTTTATAGTGTCGCCCATGAATAAACGGGCCAAGGGCGCAAAGCGCCCGCTCAGCTATCTTTCCGCCGCGCTGCTGGCCCTGGCCAGCAGTTCGGCGCTTGCCTTGGGCTTGGGTGACATCCGTGTCCTGTCCAAGCCGGGCCAGCCCCTGCTGGCAGAAATCCCGGTGATCTCGGCCGACCCGTCCGAGCTGGAAAACCTGCGCGTGGCGCTGGCGTCACCAGTCACCTTCGAACGCGTGGGCCTGCAACGGCCGACCGGGCTGGTCAGCGAGCTGCAGTTCGAACTGACCCGCAATGCACAGGGCAGGGCAGTGGTGCGGGTGACCTCGCAGGCACCGGTCGAGACCCCGTCGCTGAGCTTCCTGATCGAGGCCGACTGGGGCCAGGGCCGGCTGGTGCGCGAGTACTCGGCGCTGGTCGATGCACCGTCCAGTGCGCTGGCCGTGGCCGAACCGGAGATCGTTGCTCCTGCAGGCACCCTGTCCAACACCATCACGCGGGACGCGGCGCCTGAGCCTGCAGCAGCCGAAACGGCAAGCGTGCCAGCGCCCGTGCGTGCATCCACCGCTGCGCCGGTGCCGGCTCGCCCGCGTACAGCAGCTACACCGGTTGCCGCGCCGTCAGCCGATGGCAGTGTCACCGTGCAGCGCGGGCAGACCCTGTCGCAGATCGCCGGCGCGGTGGCACGTGGCAACCAGATCAGCCGCGACCGCGCGATGATCGCCCTGCTGCGCGCCAATCCCGAAGCCTTCATCCGGGGCAACGTGAACCTGCTCAAGCAGGGCGCGGTGCTGCGCATGCCGGGCAGTGATGCGCTGGCAGCTGTCGATGCCGCCGACGCCGCTGCGCTGGTGCGCGAGCACGCCGCGCAATGGCGGCAGGCGCGTACCGTGCCGCAACCGGCGGGCACGGTCGCCCCGGTCGCCAAGGCGGTCGCGGCCACCGATTCCTCCCCGGCTGCGGCCAACGGGGCACGACTTGAGATCGCTCCGGCGCTGGCGTCCGACGCCGCGCGTGCGGGCACAACCACCGGCACCGCTGCCGGCAGCGAGGGTGACATGCTGGGCAACGAACAACTGCGCCAGGCGCGTGAGGACATCGCCACCCGCGATGCCGAGATCGGCGAGTTGAAGCAGCGCGTGGCCGACCTGGAAGCGCTGAAGCAGCAGCAGCAGTCGCTGATTGCCATGAAGGACAACGATCTGGCCGCCGCGCAGCAACGCCTCGCGCAGGCCCCCGGTGCCCGCGACGCAGCAACGCCATGGTACTGGCTGGGCCTGCCGGTGCTGCTGCTGGCGGCCGCTGCGGCGTGGCTGCTGCGCCGTCGCAAGCCGTCGCCATTGCCGCCGTTGCGTGAAGAAGACGATGCCACCGGGCTTGCTGCGGCGGTTCCGGCTGGAGCCGCGCTGGATACCCTGGCCGAGCAGTCTTCATGGTCGTCGGTGGTTGCCGAAGGGGGCCGCCAGGAGCCGGCGATGCCAGCGTGGGCCACCGAAACCGAGCTCGAAACGCATGACCCGTCGCATGCCGAGCCGACGGCCCATCAAGCAGTGCAGGCCGACTGGCAGGTCGAGACGCTGCGCGCAGCGGATGTGGTGGAGCTGCCTGCGGCAGTGACCGAACAGCCGCGCTGGGACGAGCCAGCGTCCGGACATGACGACGGGCTTGTCGTCGAACAGCACCCTGACGAACCGGCGGTGCAGGAAGCCGCTGCCGACGTCGGTGTGCCGGACTATGCGCTGCACGCCGAACAACAGCCGCAGTTCCGTGGCGTATTTGACCTGCCGGCGGAGTCGCATGAGGTCGAGGCAGTGGTCGACCGCGTCCACCATGACCGCATCGACAACGCGCACACTGATGACGTCGCTACGACGGATGCCGCACCCACCAACGATGCTGGCTGGTCACCGCGTGCTGGCCAGGAGCGCCTGGAACTGGCCATCGCCTATCTCGACCTGGGTGACGCACAGACTGCGCGTACCCTGCTGCTGGAAGTCGCCGAAGGCGGCGACCTGCACAGCCAGGCACAGGCCCGGGAACTGCTGGCCCGCCTGCCGTGACCGAACCTGCCGACAAGGACCGTGCCATGAGCCGCGAGCGCCGCATCGATTACGTTGAATTCGCTTCCAGCGATCCGGCCGCCAGCCGTGCATTCTTCGAGAAAGTGTTTGGTTGGTCATTCGTCGACTACGGCAGCGATTACACCGCCTTCGACGACGGCCGCCTGCAGGGCGGTTTCTTCCGCGGCCAGCCACAGCGGGCCACGGAAGGTGGCGCACCGCTGCTGGTGCTGTATGCCGATCAGTTGGCGCCGGTCGAAGCGGCCGTGCGTGATGCCGGCGGCGTGATCGTGCGCCCGGTGTTCTCTTTCCCCGGCGGCAGCCGCTTCCAGTTCGTCGAGCCCGGTGGCAATGAACTGGCGGTCTGGTCCGAACGCGACCCGGCCTGAGCGTCACCCCCTCCGCAACTTCGAGGTAGCACATGCGTTACGCGCTTGGCGTCGAGTATGACGGCAGCGATTTCAGGGGCTGGCAGAACCTGGGCGAAGGTGGTCCCAGCGTGCAGGCCAGCCTTGAACAGGCCTTGTCCTCGGTGGCGGACACGCCGCTGCAGGTGGTCTGTGCCGGTCGTACCGATGCCGGTGTGCACGGCCAATGCCAGGTCGTGCATTTCGATACCGACGTGGTGCGCGATCCGCGCGCCTGGATGCTGGGCACCACTACCCGTCTGCCGCGTTCGATCGCAGTGCGCTGGTGTGTTCCGGTCACCGACGATTTCCATGCCCGGTTCTCGGCGCGCGCGCGCCGCTACCGCTACCGACTGCTCAACCGCGAAGTGCGGCCGGCGCTCGAGCGGCAGACCCTGAGCTGGGAGCGGCGTGCGCTGGACGAGACGCTCATGCACACCGCCGGACAGGCCCTGCTCGGCGAGAACGACTTCAATGCATTCCGCTCGGTCCAGTGCCAGGCGCTGCACGCGCGGCGTGAGCTGCAGTCGCTGCAGGTCAGCCGCCACGGCGAGGTGATCGAAGTCTCAGTACAGGGCAATGCATTCCTTCATCACATGGTCCGCAATATCGTCGGTTCGTTGATCCTGGTGGGCAGCGGCGAAAAACCGGTGGAATGGATCGCTGAACTGCTGGCCGGGCGTGATCGCACCGTAGCCGGTCCCACCGCACCGCCGCAGGGCCTGGTGTTCCTTGGGCCCCTGTACCCCGACAACTGGCATCTGCCCGCCGAGGTCACGCTATGAGCCGTTCCTACTACCGTACGCGCATCAAGTTCTGTGGCATGACCCGTGCCGGCGACGTCCGCCTGGCCGGTGAGCTGGGCGTGGACGCAGTGGGTTTCATCTTTGCCCGCGAGAGCAGTCGCCGGGTCGCTCCGGCCGAAGCGCGCGCGATGCGCCAGGCGATCGCACCGATGGTCGACGTGGTGGCGCTGTTCCGCAACAACAGCAAGGAAGAGGTGCGTGAGGTGCTGCGCACGGTGCGGCCGACCCTGCTGCAGTTCCACGGTGAGGAAGACGAGAGCTTCTGCCGCAGCTTCAACATGCCGTACCTGAAGGCGATCGCCATGGGCGGGCGTGAAGAGGTCAACGCACGCACCCTGCAGCTGCGCTACCCCAGCGCGGCCGGCTTCCTGTTCGACAGCCATGCGCCGGGCGGCGGTGGCGGTACCGGCGTGGCGTTCGACTGGAGCCGCGTCCCGACCGGACTGCATCGTCCGTTCCTGCTGGCCGGAGGCCTGAACCCGGAAAACGTCTACGACGCCGTGCTGGCGACGCTGCCGTGGGGCGTGGACGTCTCCAGCGGCATCGAGCTGGAGCCGGGCATCAAGGACGGCTACAAGATGCGCACCTTCGTCGAGGAAGTGCGCCGCGCCGATTGCACCGTTCTGGAGTGATCCGCGTCACCTGAGGGGGCGCCCGGAATGTCATCGGCGACGGTGCATTCCGCCGGGTCTGTCTCCTTGGCGGGTGTGCGTAGCCTGCGAGCGTGGCCTGTAGCGCGCCGCGCCTTGAAGGCCGGCATCTCCTGAATGCGACGAGCATCACGCTTCCGGCTGATTCAGGTTCCAGCGCCAAAAAGTCGACAGCCTCCAAACATCTGATCGGACACAATGCGCCCAGCCTGTCACGGTTGGGTGCGACGCTGCGTGCGTGTCGCTGGCAGCACCCTCGAGATACGCCTTACCTTTCGAACGAGGACGCAATGGATATGCCCCATCTCTCTTCCCGCCGTATCCGCCTGGCTCGCCTGGCGATCGTGCCCGGCCTGCTGCTTGCCCTGGGCGCGTGTGCGGCCGGTGACTCATCCGCCCCGGGCACATCGGCACCGGCTGCTGCCACACCGGCAGCCGCACCTGCCACGGCACCTGCCACGGTTCCGGCGGCAGCACCGGCTGCCGACGGCCTGGCTGCGCTGATCCAGGCCAGCGGTGTGAAATGCAGCAACGCGAGTACAGGCAGCGGCTGCACGGCCGGCGATGTGGACAGCGGTGATTTCTACGATGTCGAATTGTCGCCGGACTGTGGCGACCAGGGTTTCTTCGCTGGCGTGGCCGACGCCAAGGGCGTGGAGACATTGAATGCGGTGCCGTCCACCGGCAGTAAGGTCAGCGTGACCGCGAAGCTGTCGAAGGGGCAGCTGGTCTGTGTGCAGGGCATCGGGCGCGCCGGACAGAACCCGCTGTTCTATTACGTCGTTGCGGTTCCCGCTGCGACAGTCGGGAAGTGCAAGGGAAACACATTGTGTGACACCTATGGCGACAGGCCGAACACTGGCCTGGCGAACACGGGGGGCGAGGCCTGCCATGCGGCGGCGCCGGGACATTACGCCGGGAACTGCGCACAGGGTTGGGTCAGTGCGGACGCGCTCGACGTGTTTTCCAACGGAATGTAATCACCGTCAGGGGAGCGGTCCAATCAACCACTGGCAAAGGAACAGCTCATGTCGGATCCAAAAATCACCCGGCTGGTCAGCAGCGTAGGTACCACGCGCACGCTGGAAATGGACGATGGCAGCGTCGTCGAACGATCAGGTGGCAGCGTCTCGTGGCGCAACAACAATCCTGGCAATCTCAAGTTCGAATTCGCCGGCAGCGCGGACAAAACGGTCACCAATCCGCGTACCCGCGAGCAGGCACTGGAATCGGCGCAGGGGCGCTACAAGGGCGTGGTCGATCTCGACCAGTGGGGCAACGCGGTTTTCGAGAGCTATGAAGCCGGCCGGGTGGCGAAGATCCAGCTGCTCGAACGTCGGTTCGGCGACAAGACCGTAGAGGAAATGCTGCCGAGCTACTCCACGAAGGATTACAGCGGCACCACCCACCACAAGGAACAGGCGGCCACCATCTATGCCGAAGGCGATCGCCAGGGCGTCGACCTGCGCTCGAAGACCGTCGGCCAGATGAGCGTGCGCGAGCGCGAGGTGCTGGCAGATGGCATCCGCCGTTTCGAGGGCTGGCAGCCGGGTGAGGTCGCCACGTTGCAGCAACCCACGCGCACTCAGTCGGCCGCGCCGGTGCAGACACAGACCCAGGCGCAGGTACAGGCGCCTTCGGCGACGGCGCCCGCTGTGGGCCAGGCCGCGGCTGCAGTCGGCGGTGCCGCGGTCTACAACGAGGCCTATCAGCATTTCATGGCCTCGGGCCGCCAGTACGAATACGGGCGCCCGGACCATCCACGTCCCGGGCGCGACAGCAGCCGGCTGGAGCGTGACCTCGATGGTGACGGACGCTTCGGCGTGGATTGCTCGGCATTCGTATGGCGCGGCCTGAAGAACGCGGGTTACGACGTGCGTGGCGAGAATGCTGGCGGGTTCACTACCTCGACGCTGTTCAATGGTGCGAACACCACGGCTTACGCACGCGAGCATTTCGATGTGACCTCGGCTGCGGAAGCACGCAAGCCGAAAGGATCGCTGAAGCAGGGCGACATCCTGATGTTCTCCTCGTCGCAGGGCCAGCATGTCGGCATTTTCAAAGGCTACGATGCACAGGGAAACATCCAGTTCATCGGTTCGCAGGGAAGCACCGGGCCGGCCGAAGTCACCATCCGGCCAGGCGGGTACTGGGATGGCGGTAGCACCCGCATCGTTGGTGCGCTGACACCGAAGCCGGAATTCCAGGTGCGCGCGCCGCTGCACGGCAGTGGCGAACCTGCGCTGTCCCGGCCTGCCGCCAGCGTGCAGCCGGCTGCATCGCACCCCGCGGCCAATGAGGTGATGAAGCAGGGCCAGCGTGGCGCCGACGTGCAGGCGTTGCAGCAGACCCTCAACCAGCTCGGCGTGCGTGATGCACAGGGCCATCGATTGTCAGAGGATGGCCGTTTCGGTGACCACACCCGCGAAGCGGTGATCGCGCTCCAGAAACATCAGGGGCTGGTGGCCGATGGAATTGTCGGTCGCCAGACCACTGCCGCACTGGCGGCGGACCGTGTGCAGGGCCATGAACCTGCAGCGGCTGTGCCGAAAGGGCCGTCGCTGAACGATGCATCGCATCCGGACCACGGACTGCACAACGCCGTCCGCAGCAAGCTTCCCAGCGTGTTCTCCGAAGAAGCTGCGGCCAATATCACCCTGCATGCAAAGCAGAACGGTATCGACGCGGCCGATAAGCTGCAGAGCATCACGGTGCAGGATGGCAAGGCGTTCGTGATGGGCACGACGCCGGGTTTCCGCACCGCGGTCGACCTGGCCCAGGCGCCGCCGTCGCTGGAGCAGACCAGTGCCAAGCTACTTGCAGATCCGTCGCATCAGCAGCAGGTGCATGAGGAGCAGCAGCGGGTCGCGATGGGCGGTCGCTGAGGAATGTATTGCCGGCTCCGGGTGGTGAACGCCGCCCGGGGCCTCGCCTCATCGCAGTTGCGCTGCTGCCCAGTCGGCCAGGGCATCCACGCGCGCATCGACCGGGCCGTCCGGCCGCGCCAATACCCAGAAGCCACCCGTGGCGGCAAATCCCCACGGCGCGACCAGCCGGCCCGCCGCCAGATCCTCCGCGACCAGCGGCTCGGGCGCGATCGCAGGGCCCAGCCCGGCCACAGCCGCCTCAAGCAGGTAGTACAGGTGCTCGAAGGCAGTGCCCAGCTGCAGTCTGGACGTTTCCAGGCCGTGCGCCTGCGCCCACGCCGGCCACGCCTGTGGCCGTGAGCTGGTGTGCAGCAGTGTCTCCTTCAGCAGTGCAGACGGCGGCACGTTGCGCAGGCGCAGTGCCGCCGGATGCGAGGGGGCCACCACCACTCCGACCCGTTCCGCTGCCAGTTCGCGCACCTGCCAACCGCGTGGCCACGGTCCCTGTGCAAGCAGCAGCACCGCATCCAGTGCCGCCTGCGCCTCGGTGAAGCTGCCGTCCAGCGCCGACCATTGCAGGCGCACGCCGGGCAAGGCGGCCTGCAGCGCGGGCAGGCGCGGGATCATCCAGCGCGCGAGCACGCTGCCACTGCAACCCAGGACCAGTACCGGAGAGGCCGCGGGTCGTCCCAGCTCGCGCACGCAGTCCTCGATGCCGGTGAAGGCTTCGCTGCAGGCGGCCTGTAGACGGATGCCCGCAGTGGTCAGGCGCAGGCCACGGCCGGCACGCTGGAACAGCGCCAGGCCGAGGTGGTCTTCCAGCAGCTTCAGCTGCCGGCTGACCGCACCGTGGGTGACGTGCAGGTCCTGTGCAGCGCGGCCAACCCCGCCCAGACGGGCGGTGGCCTCGAAGGCGCGCAGCGCATTGAGCGGTGGCAGCAGGGAGCGGCTCATGTGAGATTTCCTGACGATATACGCGAGATAATATCGATTTTCCGGTCACGACCCGTGCGCTAGAGTATCCACCTGTCTCGAACCAGCGGTCGCTTCCATGTCTGCCTCCCCCATTGCCGACTACCACGCCTTCCCGGATGCCCAGGGCCACTTCGGCCGCTACGGCGGCAGCTTCGTCGCCGAAACCCTGGTCGGCCCGCTGCAGGAACTGGCCCAGGCCTATGACCAGGCCCGCCAGGATCCGGAATTCCAGCTGGCCTACGACCGCGACCTGGCCCATTACGTGGGCCGGCCGAGCCCGATCTACCACGCGCAGCGCCTGAGCGACCATGTCGGCGGCGCGCAGATCCTGCTCAAGCGCGAGGACCTGAACCACACCGGCGCGCACAAGATCAACAACACCATCGGCCAGGCGCTGCTGGCGGCGCGGATGGGCAAGAAGCGCATCATCGCCGAGACCGGCGCAGGCCAGCATGGCGTGGCCAGTGCCACCGTCGCCGCACGGCTGGGCCTGGAATGCGTGGTGTACATGGGCGCCACCGACATCGAGCGGCAGAAGATCAATGTCTACCGCATGAAGCTGCTGGGCGCGACGGTGGTGCCGGTCACCTCCGGCTCGGCCACCCTGAAGGATGCGCTCAACGAAGCGATGCGCGACTGGGTGACCAATGTGCAGGACACCTTCTACATCATCGGTACAGTCGCCGGCCCGGATCCCTATCCGCGCATGGTGCGCGATTTCAACGCCATCGTCGGCCGCGAAGCACGCGAGCAGATGCTGGCCGAGTACGGCCGCCTGCCCGATGCGATCACCGCCTGCGTCGGCGGCGGCAGCAATGCGATCGGCCTGTTCCATGCCTTCCTCAATGATCGTCAGATCGAAATCGTCGGTGCCGAAGCGGCCGGTGATGGTATCCATACCGGTCGCCATGCGGCCTCGATTGCTGCCGGTCGCCCCGGGGTACTTCATGGCAACCGCACCTACGTGCTGTGCGACGACGACGGCCAGATCATCGAGACCCATTCGGTGTCGGCCGGCCTGGACTACCCGGGCGTCGGCCCGGAGCACGCGTTCCTGGCCGACAGCGGCCGCGCGCGCTACCTGGGCATCACCGATGAGGAGGCCCTGCAGGCCTTCCATCTGCTGGCGCACACCGAGGGCATCCTGCCGGCGCTGGAATCCAGCCACGCGTTGGCGCAGGCGATGAAGCTGGCACGCGAGCGTCCGCGCGATCAGATCGTGCTGTGCAACCTGTCCGGCCGTGGTGACAAGGATGTGCACACCATCGCCGCGCGCGAAGGCCTGGTGCTGTGAGCGCGCGTCTGCGAAGCAGCGGCGTGCTTCTGCTGGCCTTCGGCCTGGCGGCATGCCAGCCGCCGGAACCGCCGGTGCTGGCACCGGCGGCCAAGGCCACCACGCAACCGGTGCAGCAACCGGCGGCCAATGATGACCTCGACCCGATGGCGCGCACGCCGATCGACGATCCGCCCTCCACGGAAGAGACCAACAGCGATGACGCGCCGGCGGTGGTCTCGGTGGCGCTGGACCATGCCGGCGAGGTGCTGATCGGACAACACATGACGGATCTGAAGGCATTCGGGCCGTGGACGGCACAAGGAGCGGTCGAAGCGCTCGGCGGAAGCTGCGAGTACTACGACGGCAAGGGGCTGCCGCCCGGCGTGTCGATGATGACCGACGAAGATCGCGTGGTCCGTTTCGACCTCGGCCTGGATCCGGAGAGCGGGGCGCCGACCCAGCAGCCGGGCCCGTTCGGCCTGCGCGTCGGCATGACCCGCGCCCAGGCGGTTGCCCGGTTTCCGAAGCCGCCTGTGTCCAGCCCGCATGCCTACGATGGCGAGCAGGGCGAGTACCTGACCTGGCAGGACCCGGGCTCGGCCCTTGGCATCCGCGTGGAACTGTTTGAAGGGAGGGTCATCCAGATGTACTGGGGGACCAGCGATGCGATTGAACTGATTGAAGGATGTGCCTGAGATGCCTGTTTCCCGACTCGATGCCTGTTTCCAGCGCCTGCGCGCGCAGCAGCGCAAGGCGCTGATCCCTTTCATCACGGCAGGTGATCCCTCGCTGGAGGCGACCGTGCCGGTGATGCATGCACTGGTCGGAGCCGGTGCCGATGTGATTGAGCTGGGCGTGCCGTTCTCCGACCCGATGGCCGACGGCCCGACCATTCAGCGCAGCTCCGAGCGCGCGCTGGCACGCGGTGCTGGCAGCCGTTACGTGCTGCGGGCGGTGGCGCAGTTCCGCGAGCGCGACGCGCAGACCCCGGTGGTACTGATGGGCTACCTGAACCCGGTGGAGATCCATGGCTACGCAGCATTCGCCAGGAACGCCGTGGACGCCGGTGTCGATGGAGTGCTGCTGGTCGACCTGCCGCCGGAAGAAGCCGGTGAGGCGCAGCAGGCCTTCGATGCAGCCGGCCTGGCGCTGGTGCTGCTGGCCTCGCCGACCACCAGCGAGGCACGTGCCGACAAGCTGCTGGCATTGGCGCGTGGTTACCTTTACTACGTCAGCTTCGCTGGCGTCACCGGTGCCTCCGAGCGGCTGGACAGCGATGCCGCAAGCGCTCGGCTGCAGGCCCTGCGCGCGCGCGCATCGGTGCCGGTGGTGGCAGGTTTCGGCATCAAGGATGCAGCCAGTGCTGCGGCCATGGCCCGCCAGGCCGATGGCGTGGTGGTCGGCAGCGCGCTGGTCGCCGCGCTGGCTGAGGCGGGCTCGGTGGAACAGGCCGCGCAGCGTGCCGCTGCCTTCCTGGCCCCGCTGCGGCAGGCATTGGACCAGTAACGGTAGCGCCGGGCCATGCCCGGCGGTGCCGGGCGCAAGGGGATCCGCCGGGCATGGCCCGGCACTACCCGCGCGGCGTTGCCGCGCTAAACGTACGTCCCAGCATGGTTTTTCCCGGCCTTCCGCCGGTGGCACAGGGGGTGCACGGGCAGGGAAAGCGGAGCTAGACTGTCCGCCTTTGCGGCCCATGGGCCGCCCTGAACGGAAGTGTCCTCCCGCATGAGTTGGCTCAGCAAGTTGATGCCGTCCGGCATCCGCACCGACAACACCCCCAGCAAGAAGCGCAGCGTCCCCGAGGGCCTGTGGGAAAAGTGCAGCAACTGCGGCAGCGCGTTGTACCGGCCAGAACTGGAAGAGAACCTGGAGGTCTGCCCGAAGTGCGGCCACCACATGGCGATCCGTGCACGTGCGCGGCTGGCAGCGTTGTTCGACGCCGACAGCACCACCGAGATCGCTGCGCGCCTGGGCCCGACCGACCTGCTCAAGTTCAAGGACCAGAAGAAGTACAGCGAGCGCATCAAGATCGCGCAGAAGAACACCGGTGAGTACGACGCGCTGATCGCCATGCGCGGCCTGCTCAAGGGCCGTGCGCTGGTGGCCTCGTCGTTCGACTTCGCCTTCATGGGCGGCTCGATGGGTTCGGTGGTGGGTGAGCGTTTCTCGCTGGCTGCCGAAACTGCAGTCGAGATCGGCGCTCCTTACGTGTGCTTCTCGCAGAGTGGTGGCGCGCGCATGCAGGAAGGCCTGTTCTCGCTGATGCAGATGGCCAAGACCTCTGCAGCGCTGGGCAAACTGCGTGAAGCCGGCCTGCCGTTCATTTCGGTGCTGACCCACCCGACCACCGGTGGCGTGTCGGCATCGTTTGCGATGCTGGGCGACATCAACATCGCCGAGCCGCAGGCACTGATCGGTTTCGCCGGCCCGCGCGTGATCGAACAGACCGTGCGCGAAAAGCTGCCGGAAGGCTTCCAGCGTTCGGAGTTCCTGCTCGAGCACGGCGCCATCGACCAGATCTGCGACCGCCGTGAAATGCGTGACCGTCTCGCCGGCCTGCTGGCGATGCTGGGCCGTCAGCCGGCGCCGGAGGTGGCGTGATGGGAGGCCGCAAGTACTTCGGTACTGATGGCATCCGTGGGCGGGTCGGCCAGGGCGTGATCTCGGCCGACTTCGTGCTGCGTCTGGGCAACGCCCTGGGCCGGGTGCTGGTGGCCCAGCGTGGCCAGGACGGGCGCCGGCCGATCGTGATCATCGGCAAGGACACCCGCATTTCCGGCTACATGTTCGAAGCGGCGCTGGAGGCTGGGCTGGTCGCCGCCGGTGCTGATGTGCAGCTGCTGGGGCCGATGCCGACCCCGGCCGTGGCCTTCCTGACCCGCACGCTGGGCGTGGATGCCGGCATCGTCATCAGTGCTTCGCATAACCCGCACTACGACAACGGCATCAAGTTCTTCTCCGCCCAGGGCGAGAAGCTCGACGATGCCACCGAGCTGGCGCTGGAAGCGGCACTGGATGTTCCGTTCACCACCGCCGAATCGGAGAAGCTGGGCAAAGCTTCGCGTGCACGTGAGGCGGTCGGCCGCTACATCGAATTCTGCAAGGCCAGCGTGCCGCGTGCATTCGACCTGCGTGGCGTGCGCCTGGTCCTGGACTGTGCGCATGGGGCCACCTACCAGATCGCACCGCTGCTGTTCCGTGAGCTCGGTGCGGAAGTGATCGGTATCGGTGCTGAACCCAACGGCGTCAACATCAACGCCGGCGTCGGTTCCACCCATATCGACAACCTGGCGGCCAAGGTCCGCGAGACCCGCGCCGATCTCGGCATCGCCTTCGATGGCGATGGCGACCGCGTGCTGATGGCCGATGACCAGGGCAATCCGGTCGACGGTGATGACCTGCTGTACATCCTGGCACGTGCGTGGAAGGACGAAGGTCGCCTGCGCGGTCCGGTGGTCGGTACGCTGATGAGCAACTACGGTGTGGAGAAGGCCTTCGCTGATCTGCAGATTCCGTTCCTGCGCAGCAACGTCGGTGACCGCTACGTGCACCAGGCGCTGATCGAAGGCGGTGGCGTGCTCGGCGGTGAAGCGTCGGGACACCTGCTGTGCCTGGATCGGGCCACCACCGGCGATGGCATCGTCAGTGCCCTGCAGGTGCTGGTGGCGCTGCGCAACAACGGCCAGACCCTGCGCCAGGCGCTGAAGGGGCTGGTGCGGGTGCCGCAGAAGACGGTGAACGTGCGGCTGGGCAATGTCTCGGCCAAGGCCACGGTGCAGGCTGAAAGCGTGCAGTCTGCGCTCGCCGACGCGCAGCAGGCGGTGGCCGGTCGTGGTCGTGCCTTCCTGCGTCCTTCCGGTACCGAGCCGGTGGTGCGGGTTACGGTGGAAGCTGACGACGCGACGCTGATGCAGGACACGCTCGATCGCCTGTCTGCCGCGGTACGCGCCGCCGCCAGCTGAGGCTGCCGCGCGGTGAAATGAAAACGCCCCGGGAAGCCGGGGCGTTTTTCTTTGCGCGGGCGGTGCACGCGGTACTCAGGGCCCCGGCACCATCTTCTTCTGCCGCGCCTTGAAACCATTGAACAGTGGCCCGATCAGCGGGTTGTAGCTCAGCCTGATGCGCTTGCGCAGCCAGCTGGCCGGCCGGTTGCGGATGGCGAACCGATAGATGCGTTCCGGGTCGCCTCCGACCAGGTTGCGGCCGAAAGGATGAGTGGTGTGCAGGTAGCGGAAGCCGTGCTCGCGCGCCACCTCGATGTGGTCCTGGTCGAAATCGCCATAGGGCCAGCACAGCGTGTCCGAGACTTGGCCCAGCTTGTCCTGCAGGACCTCGCGCGAAACCGCCAGGTCGTGGCTCAGGCCTGCGCGGCGCTGCGCACGGTCCAGGTCGGTGCGGCGCAGCCAGCGCGTATGGGTATGGGTATGGCAATGCATCTCGAAGGTGCCGGCGGCAATGCTGGCGCGCGCTTCGCTCCAGCGCATCATCACATCGTCGCTGCGGTCCTGTTCGTAGATCGCCGCTTCGCAGCCCCGGTGGTCCGGGGTGGCAGGCAGCGTTGCCCCTTCGATGCCAGCATGCGGGCGTTCCGGGCCTTCGCCCATCCAGCCGGTGACCACGAACACCACTGCGTGCATGCCGTACTTGTGCAGGATCGGATGCGCATACACCCAGTTGTCCAGGTAGCCATCGTCGAAGGTGATCACGATTGATTTGCGTGGTACCGGCTTGCCGGCGAGGAAGCCGGCATATTGGTCCAGCGTCAGCGACGTCCAGCCATTGCCGGCCAGCCACGCGATCTGGCTCTCGAAGTTTTCCGGCGACACCGTGATCATGCCCGGTGAAGGACTGACGTGATGGTGCATCAGCACCGGTACGGTTCGGGCCTCAGCCATGTCCCAGCTCCTTCAGCCACTGGTGGTAATAGTGTTCGGTGGTCTCGCCGTGACCGTCCGGGGTGAAACGGTGTGCGCTGTGCATCCAGTCCCAGCCGGCGCGGCCCATCTGCCGACGCCGCTGTGGATCGTCCACCAGCAGGCGCAGGGCACCGGTCAAGGCTGCATTGTCGCCCAGGCGGGTGAGGATCGCATTGCTGCCATCAACCACCATTTCCGGTACGCCGCCGACCCGGGTGGCCACGATCGGTACACCGACATAGGCCGCTTCCAGGAATACGGTACCGGCCGCTTCCTTGTGCGAGGCGAGGGCGAAGATGTCGAAGCCGGCCATCAGGCGGCAGGCGCCATCGCGGTATCCCAGCAGGTGTACCTGCTGCTGCACTCCATGCTCTGCGCACAGCGCCTGCAGCCGTTCCATCACCTGTTGGCCATCGCCGACGATGACCAGATGCAGGTCCGGGTTGGCTTTGAACAGGGGAACCATCGCCTGCAGCAGGTCGGCATGGCCCTTGGGCTCACGCAGCACCGCCACGCAGCCGACCACGATGTCCTGTTCGCCGAAACCGAGCTCGGCACGCACTTGCGCGCGCACCTCCTGCAGGCACTGCCAGGGATCGGCCTTGCGGATCTCGCTCCAGCGCGGCGGCACCGCGATCGGCGGCACGATGCCGATATGCTCGGCCGGTATGCCACGGTCGGCCAGCAGTTGCTTGACGAAACTGCTGACGGTCAGAACCCGGTGTGGAAGCCTGGTATAGGTCAGCAGCGAATTGACCGGACTCATCAGATGGCGCGAGCGCACCACCAGCGGCGTACCGCCCAGACGCGCACCTGCAGCGGCGATCAGCGCGTCACGGCGGCTGGTGGTATTGACCACGTCGTAACGTTCGCGGCGGACCAGTCGTGACACCGACCAGATGCCGCGCAGCAGGCGGGCGAGCCCGCCCATGCGCAGCGCGTGCACGGTGAAACCGTCATCACGCGCCAGCTTGGCCAGCCGTGCATCCGGCTGGCACAGCAGCGACACATCATGGCCGCGCGCACGCATCACCTGCATGTGGCGGAAGATGTAGATCTCCTGCCCGCCCATTCCCTTGGCGGCTTCGGTATGCAGGATGCGCAGCGGACGGTTCATGCGGGATGATCCTTGGGGGTCAGCGGTTGCGGAAGCGGGTCAGCGCTTCCCATGCAGAGCGGACGGCGGCGGAGTCCGGGACCTGCTGAGGCAGCGGGCGGTAACGCAGGTCAAGCGCCGTTGCGTTGCCGAATTTGTCGAACACGTAGATGGCGTCGCCGTGGCGGACCGCGCGTTGCGACCAGCTTTCCACCACCAGTGCGCGTTGGCCCGTGGGTTCGCCCAGCAGGTCCTGGCCGGTGCTGAAGTCGGTCAGCGCGTTCTCGCAGCCCAGTGCGTGGCGCATCAGGGTCGGCACCCAGTCTTCGTGGGAACTGGTGCGTGTCTGAATGCCGCTGGCCTGGCCTGGCCAGTGCAGTACGAACGGCACCTGCAGCTGGTAATCGGAGAAGTTGCCGTTGTGGCCCCAGTAGTTCAGCTTGAGGTCGTTGAATTCTTCGGCGTGATCACCGGTGACCAGGACGATGGTGTCCTCGGCCAGGCCCTGCGCGCGCAAGTCGTCCAGCAATGAGCCGATAAGACTGTCGGCGTAGTGCACGGCGGTGCGGTAGCGGTTGAGCTCCGGCGTCGGGTCGTGGTCGGGGCCGAATTTCAGGAAGTCGATTTCCTTGGCCATCGGTGTGGCCACCGGCGGATAGCTGGCAGGCAGGTGGTAGCCAGCGTGGGTGGAGTCGAGGAACACGAAACCGAACCAGGGCTGCTGTGCCGCCTGGCTGGTACGGATGTCCTTCTGCAGCGCAGCGACGATGGCACGGTCGCGGCCATCCGGGCCGAGTTCGGACGGTCCTTGATGCAGCTGATCGCGGACGTCGGCAAACACGGTGCGGTCGAATTCGGGGCTGTACAGCGGCGCACTGCCATACAGGTGCAGGTCGTAGCCCTGTTGGCGCAGTACCTGGAACAGCTGCGAGCCACGCTGTTCGTCCAGCATGCTCTGCCAGTAGCCACCGGGCAGGCCGTAGAGCAGGCCGAACAGGCCATAGCGGGTGGCGTTGCCGGTGCTGAAGTGGTGGTCGTATACACGCGACCCCTGTGCCAGCGCCGAGGCATTGGGCATCAGCTGGGGGGTCAGGACGTCGTGGCGCAGCGACTCCAGCACCACCATCAGCACGTTGGGGCGGTGCGGGTTCTGGCAGCGCAGCGGCTGCAGCGGATACTGCAACTGGGCGTGGCGCGGATCTGGCAGCCCGGCCTGCTGTTCGCTGACCACACCGAGCTTGCGCATGAAGCTCTTGGCGGTGATCGGCTGTGCCCACGGCAGATAGTTCCACTGCGCGATCACATCGCGGTCGCCGCGGGCATCGTAGTAGGCGGTGGCGACCTGGCCGCCGGCCATCAGCAGTGCGACCACCGCCCAGGCCTGCAGTACCGTGCGCCGACGGGGCAGGGCTGGCAGCAGCTTCCAGCAGGCCCAGGCCAGCAGGCCTTCGGCGGTGAAGATGGCGGCCACCAGCAGGCCCGCCTGCAGCCAGGTTTTCCAGGACAGCGCTACCTGGTCCTGCAGTGCGCCACCGAAGACCATGTTCACCACCATGGCATTGAGGTGGAAGCGGTACAGGGTGAACACCTTGGCGTCGACCAGCAGCAGGCACAGCCACAGGCCCTGCAGCAGCACTGCACTGACACTCAGGATGCGTGCGTTGCGCTGCCAGAGTCCCAGCAGCAGTGGCAACAGGCCGGCCAGCGCGCCGAATGCCAGCAGATGGCCGGGCAGGGCGACGGACAGGTAAACCAGGCCGATTGCGCCACCGGGGTTGTCGGTCAGCGGCACGTTCCCAACAGTGATGGCTGCGGCCAGGATCGCGTTGCCGGCCACGAACAGCGACCACCAGGCCAGCCGGCGCCAGTGGCGGGCGGTATCTGCTACGGGCGTGGTGTCGGCTGGGTCGGAGGGCATGGTGCGGGCGGGGTCGGGTGGCTGGAAGAAACGCGCGGCACCAACGTGATTGAATCGTTAAATGTGCTCGGGTCGCGCATTGTATCGGTTTGTTTCCTTGTATCGAGTCGCGTTCGCCGGGCGATCTGTCACAATGTTCAGGCGGGCCCTGAATGCGCAGGCCCGTTTCAGACCCAACGACAAGCCAGGAACCGCTGTGAGCCAGATCCCGACCCTCGACATCACCCGTTTCGACAGCGACCGCGAAGCCTTCGTGGCCGAGCTGGGCGCGGCCTACCGCCAATGGGGATTCGCGGGCATCCGCAACCACGGCATCCCGCAGGCCGACATCGACGCGGCCTACGGTGCCTTCAAGGCCTTCTTCGCCCTGCCGGATGAGGTCAAGCGCAAGTACCACGTGGCCGGCAGCGGCGGCGCCCGCGGCTACACCCCGTTCGGTGTTGAAACCGCCAAGGGTTCCAAGCACTTCGATCTGAAGGAGTTCTGGCACATCGGCCGCGAGATCGCTGACGACTCCAAGTACCGCGACGTGATGGCCCCGAACCTGTGGCCGACCGAGGTCGAGGGCTTCCGTGAGCGTGGCTACGGCCTGTACCAGGCGCTGGACAACCTGGGTTCGCGCGTGCTGTCGGCGCTGGCCCTGCACATCGGCCTGCCGGAGAATTTCTTCGCCGACAAGACCAATTTCGGCAACTCGATCCTGCGTCCGATCCATTACCCGCCGATCACCACCGACGACATCCCGAACGTGCGTGCGGGCGCCCATGGCGACATCAACTTCATCACCCTGCTGGTCGGCGCCAGTGCCGCCGGCCTCGAAGTGCAGTCGCATGATGGCGAGTGGGTGCCGTTCACTTCGGACGCCGACACCATCGTGGTCAACATCGGCGACATGCTGCAGCGCCTGACCAACCATGTGTATCCGTCGACCATCCACCGCGTGGTCAACCCCCCGGGTGAGCTGGCGCGCCAGCCGCGCTACTCGGTGCCGTTCTTCCTGCACCCGAACCCGGACTTCCTGATCGATGTGCTGCCGTCCTGCATCACCCCGGAGAACCCGAGCCGGTACCCGGAGCCGATCACCGCCCACGGCTTCCTCGAGGAGCGCCTGCGCGAGATCAAGCTGAAGTAATGAGAAGTGAAGGCCGCCGAAAGGCGGCCTTTTTCTTTGTAGGGCTGCGCCCTGCACCCGCAGAGGCCGAAGCCAAAGCCAAAGCCAAAGCGGCTCTGGGATGTTCCGTGGGGAGGCGGGGAGGTGTCGGATGGCGGGGACGCCGTGAACCCGTCCATGGGGGCTTGGCCGCGGGATCCATGCCGCGGACACCCCGCCATCCGACACCTCCCCGCCTTCGACAGTTTCCCGGTGACGGCGGGTAACTCGCGATTTCCGGTAGGTGTCGACCTTGGTCGACACGGTAGATCCACGCCATGCGTGTGGGGTAGGGGTCAGATCCCTTTTCCGCAGGAAAAGGGATCTGACCCCGGCAGCTAAAGCAGGGGGGGGGGCCGAAGCTCTGCTTTCGCTTTTGCTTTTGATCTTCTTTTTTCTTTCCGTGGCGGGCGGACCGCCGCAATGTGTCATGGGCCGGGCGGGTGGGGCTGGCGAGGGTGTCCGCGGCATGGATGCCGCGGCCAAGCCCCCAGGGATGGGTTCACGGCGTCCCTCGCCAGTCCCGCCCGCCCGGCCAACCCCACAAATCCAGCCGGGGCTCTCCGCGACCAACCCCAACCCCCGCCACGAGGGGCTGCGCCGTTGGCTGAAAATCCATGTAACCGCTTACACGGAAACGGTTTTTTGCCGCAGCAGGTATCATGGGCGGCTGAGTTCACACAGGAGCCACCCGCTCATGCGCCGCAAGATCGTCGCCGGAAACTGGAAGCTGCATGGCAGCCGTCAATTCGCCAATGAACTGCTGGGGCAGGTGGCCGCCGGGCTGCCGCTGGAGGGGGTGGACGTGGTGATCCTGCCGCCGTTGCCGTACCTGGGGGAGCTGGTCGAGGACTTCGGCGAAACCGGTCTTGCCTTTGGCGCGCAGGACGTGAGCAGCAACGAGAAGGGGGCCTATACCGGCGAGGTCTGCGCGGCGATGCTGGTCGAGGTCGGTGCCCGCTATGGCCTGGTCGGCCACTCCGAGCGCCGCCAGTACCACCATGAAAGCAGCGAGCTGGTTGCCCGCAAGTTCGCCGCCGCCCAGCATGCTGGCCTGGTGCCGGTGCTGTGCGTGGGTGAGACCCTGGAGCAGCGCGAAGCGGGGCAGACCGAGGCGGTCATCGCCAGCCAGCTGGCGCCGGTGCTGGAACGGGTCGGTGCGGCAGGCTTCGCCAAGGCCGTGGTTGCCTACGAGCCGGTCTGGGCCATCGGTACCGGCCGTACCGCCAGCAAGGAGCAGGCGCAGCAGGTGCACGCGTTCATCCGTGGCGAAGTCGCGCGTATCGATGCTAGAATCGCTGATTCACTGCCCATTGTTTACGGCGGTAGCGTGAAGCCCGACAATGCCGGGGAACTGTTCGCGCAGCCGGATGTCGATGGTGGGCTGGTCGGTGGCGCCTCCCTGGTGGCCGCGGACTTCCTGGCCATCGCACGGGCGGCGGCCGCGAACTAATCCTAGAAGTATTGTCCGAGGGCGGTTTTCAATGCTGATGTTGATCCTCAATGTCGTCTACGTGCTGGTCGCTGTGGCCATGATCGCGCTGATCCTGATGCAGCGTGGTTCGGGTGCGGCGGCGGGTTCGGGCTTTGGCGCCGGTGCCTCGGGTACGGTGTTCGGTGCGCGCGGCGCTTCGAATTTCCTGTCCAAGTCCACCAAGTGGCTGGCAGTCGTGTTCTTCGGCATCAGCCTCTTCATGGCCTGGTATGCCGGTCACGGCACCCGTCCGGCGGCCGAGCAGGATCTGGGTCTGATGTCCGCCCCGGCGGTGACGGCTCCGGCGGCCCCGGCGGGCGAATTGCCGGCCGTTCCGAAGGCCGATGCGGTCCCGGCCGCCCCGGTTCCGGCCGCAACTGTGCCGGCTCAGGCGGAATCTTCGGTTTCTGGTGAAGAAAAGCCTTCGGAAGGCTCCCAGAAACACTGAAGCCGGTTACAATACGCGGCGCATCGGGAAGATAGTCTGATGTGATCGTTTGCCCAGGTGGCGGAATTGGTAGACGCACTACCTTGAGGTGGTAGCGACTTAGGTCGTAGGGGTTCGAGTCCCCTCTTGGGCACCATTTGTAAGTAAAGCGGGTTCGTCTGGCGCGCAAGGCGCCAGGCAGATTCCCGTCCACTCCCCCATGCCAAAGCGCCTGCAGGCGCAGCGGCAGAGGCAAGAGAGAATCGCTGTGCTGGCCGAATATTTGCCGTCTCTGCTGTTTCTGATCGTTGCCACCGGTATCGGCATTACGCTGATGCTGGTTGGCCGATTCCTCGGTCCCCGCCGCCCCGATCTGGAAAAGCTGTCGCCGTACGAGTGCGGCTTCGAAGCCTTCGAAGACGCGCGCATGAAGTTCGACGTGCGCTACTACCTGATCGCGATCCAGTTCATCGTCTTCGACCTGGAAATCATCTTCATCGTGCCGTGGACCCAGGTCTTCATGGAGCTGGGCGCGCGTTCGCTCATCACCATGGGCCTGTTCGTCGGCATGCTGTTCCTCGGTTTCATTTACGTCTGGAAGAAGGGAGCGCTGGAATGGGAGTGATTCAGACTCTCGATGGCCTCATGAACAATCCGACGCCGGAAGGCCGGGTTGATGACATCCTGCGGCCGGAAGGCGACAACCCGCTGCTGGAAAAGGGCTTCGTCACCACCAGCGTCGACGCACTGCTGAACTGGGCGCGTACCGGCTCGATGTGGCCGATGACCTTCGGCCTGGCCTGCTGTGCGGTCGAGATGATGCATGCCGGTGCCGCGCGCCTGGACCTTGACCGCTACGGCGTGGTGTTCCGTCCGTCGCCGCGTCAGTCCGACGTGATGATCGTGGCCGGTACCCTGGTCAACAAGATGGCCCCGGCGCTGCGCAAGGTCTATGACCAGATGCCGGACCCGAAGTGGGTCATCTCGATGGGCAGCTGCGCCAACGGCGGTGGTTACTACCACTATTCCTATTCTGTGGTGCGCGGCTGTGATCGCGTGGTGCCGGTGGACGTCTATGTCCCGGGCTGCCCGCCGACCGCCGAGGCGCTGGTGTACGGGATCCTGCAGCTGCAGAAGAAGATCTGGCGTACACAGACCATCGCCCGCTGACCCCTTCACCTGACAAGAGCGCGCCAAGCCCCCATGGCAGAGCAAGCATCCTTCATCGACCGACTCTCCGCACGTTTCGCAGGTGCGAAGGTCATCGTGGTCGAACCCCGCGGCGAAGTGACGCTGGAAGTGCCTGCCGCCGAGTGGCACGCCACCGCCCTGGCGCTGCGTGACGAGTTTGGTTTCGAGCAGGCCGTCGATCTCTGCGGCGTCGACTATCTCGGTTATGGCTCCGATGAGTGGGACACCGCCGATGTGTCCTCGCAGGGCTTCAGCCGTGGTGTCGAAGGCAAGGCCCAGGGCCGTTTCGCGTGGGGCGAGTTCCCCACCGAGGAAAACGGTGCCGACGGCGCCCGCCCGCAGCACATGCCGAGCCAGCGTTTCGCCGTGGTCGCCCAGCTGCGTTCGTACCAGCACAACCTGATGATGCACCTGCGCTGCTTCGCCCCTGACGAAGCGCTGCCGGTGGTGTCCTCGCTGACCGGCGTCTGGCCGGGCCTGAACTGGTTCGAGCGCGAAGCGTTCGACCTGTACGGCGTGATCTTCGAAGGCCACCCGGACCTGCGCCGGATCCTGACCGATTACGGTTTCGTCGGTCATCCGTTCCGCAAGGACTTCCCGCTGATCGGCAATGTCGAAGTCCGCTACGACGAAGAAAAGAAGCGCGTGATCTACGAACCGGTCACCTCGGTGGAGCCGCGTGTCGGCGTGCCGCGCGTGATCCGCGACGACGCCCGCCTGCAGACCGCAGAAGGTGAGCGCGCGCAGGAGGCAGTGAAGTGAGCCACGTACACCAGGCCGGCGAAGCATTCGCCAGCAGCCCGGCCGAGAGCCGGCAGGAAATCCGCAACTACACCATGAACTTCGGCCCGCAGCATCCGGCCGCCCACGGTGTGCTGCGCCTGATCCTGGAAATGGACGGCGAAACCATCATGCGCGCCGACCCGCACGTGGGTCTGCTGCACCGTGGTACCGAAAAGCTGGCCGAGTCCAAGCCGTTCAACCAGTCGATCGGCTACATGGATCGCCTGGATTACGTGTCGATGATGTGCAACGAGCACGCCTACGTGCGCTCGATCGAGACCCTGATGGGGATCGAGGCGCCGGAGCGTGCGCAGTACATCCGTACCCTGTTCGATGAAATCACCCGCATCCTCAACCACCTGATGTGGCTGGGTTCCAACGCCCTCGATCTGGGCGCAATGGCGGTGATGCTGTACGCCTTCCGCGAGCGTGAAGAGCTGATGGACTGCTATGAAGCGGTCTCCGGCGCGCGCATGCACGCGGCGTACTACCGTCCGGGCGGTGTCTACCGCGACCTGCCGGACCACATGCCGAAGTACAAGGAATCGCGCTGGCACAAGGGCAAGGCCCTGAAGAACCTCAACGCCGCGCGCGAAGGTTCGCTGCTGGACTTCCTGGAGAACTTCACCAACGAATTCCCGGGCCGTGTCGACGAATACGAGACCCTGCTGACCGACAACCGTATCTGGAAGCAGCGTACGGTCGGCATTGGCGTGGTGACGCCCGAACTGGCCCACCAGTGGGGCATGACCGGTGTGATGCTGCGCGGCTCGGGCGTTGCCTGGGACCTGCGTAAGAAGCGCCCGTACGCCAAGTACGATGCCGTCGATTTCGACATCCCGCTGGGCAAGGAAGGCGACTGCTACGACCGTTACCTGGTCCGCATCGCCGAAATGCGCGAGTCCAACCGCATCATCAAGCAGTGCGTGGCGTGGCTGAAGGCCAACCCGGGCCCGGTGATGGTGAAGAACTTCAAGGTCGCTCCGCCCAAGCGCGAGGACATGAAGGACGACATGGAAGCGCTGATCCACCACTTCAAGCTGTTCAGCGAAGGCTATTGCGTGCCTGCCGGTGAAACCTACGCCGCCGTTGAAGCCCCCAAGGGCGAGTTCGGCTGCTACCTGGTTTCCGATGGCGCCAACAAGCCGTTCCGCGTGCACCTTCGCGCGCCGGGCTTCGCCCACCTGTCCTCGATCGACTCGATCGTGCGCGGCCACATGCTGGCCGACGTGGTGGCGATGATCGGCACCTACGATCTGGTGTTCGGCGAGGTTGACCGGTAATGCCGTCCGCCACGCCAACGCCCGCTGCAGGCAGCCGGCGCAAGCCGGCGCCGCAGTTTCTGCAATTTCACGTTATGCATTTCGCTGAGGTCGGCCGATGAAGGCGACAGGTAATTTCGAGGCGGCGCGCGACGTCGACCCGATGGTGGTGCTGAGCGACAAGACCCGCGCTCACATCGATCACTGGCTGTCCAAGTTCCCGCCGGACCGCAAGCGCTCTGCAGTGCTGCAGGGCCTGCATGCGGCCCAGGAGCAGAACCAGGGCTGGTTGACCGACGAGCTGATCGCCGGCGTGGCCAAGTACCTTGATCTGCCGCCGGTGTGGGCCTACGAGGTCGCCAGCTTCTACTCGATGTTCGAGACCGAGAAGGTGGGCCGCAACAACGTGGCCATCTGCACCAACATCAGCTGCTGGCTCAATGGCGCCGAGGACATCGTCCGCCATTGCGAGAAGAAGCTGGGCATCAAGCACGGTGAATCGACCGCGGACGGCCGCGTCTACCTCAAGCGCGAGGAAGAGTGCCTGGCAGGCTGCGGTGGCGCACCGATGATGGTCATCAACGGTCATTACCATGAGCGTCTGACCCTGGAAAAGGTCGACGAGCTGCTGGACGGGCTGGAGTAAGGGCATGGCACATCACCACGAATCCAAGGGGCCGGTCGGTCCTGCGCCGCTGCCGCACCAGGTGGTCTACACCACCCTGCATTACGACACCCCGTGGTCGTACGAAAGCTACCTGAAGACTGGTGGCTATGCCGCCCTGCGCAAGATCCTCGAAGAGAAGATCCCGCCGGAGCAGGTCATCGAGATGGTCAAGGCCTCGGGCCTGCGCGGCCGTGGCGGCGCGGGCTTCCCGACCGGCCTGAAGTGGTCCTTCATGCCCAAGGGCAACATGCAGAAGTACATCCTCTGCAACTCGGACGAATCCGAGCCGGGCACCTGCAAGGACCGCGACATCCTGCGCTACAACCCGCATTCGGTGGTGGAAGGCATGGCGATCGCCTGCTACGCCACCGGTTCGACCGTGGGTTACAACTACCTGCGCGGTGAGTTCCACCACGAGCCGTTCGAGCACTTCGAGCAGGCCCTGGCCGACGCCTATGCAAATGGCTGGCTGGGCAAGAACGTGATGGGCTCGGGCGTGGACATCGACATCTACGGTGCGCTGGGTGCCGGCGCGTACATCTGCGGCGAAGAAACCGCACTGATGGAATCGCTGGAAGGCAAGAAGGGCCAGCCGCGCTACAAGCCGCCGTTCCCGGCCAACTTTGGCCTGTACGGCAAGCCGTCGACGATCAACAACACCGAAACCTACGGTTCGGTGCCGGCGATCATCCGCAACGGTCCGGAGTGGTTCAAGGGCCTGAGCCTGACCGCCAACGGCGGCCCGAAGTGCTTCTCGGTGTCCGGCTGCGTGCAGAACGGCGGCAACTTCGAAGTGCCGCTGGGCACCACCTTCCACGATCTGCTGCAGATGGCCGGTGGCCTGCGTCCGGGCCGCACCCTGAAGGGCGCGATCCCGGGCGGCGTGTCGATGCCGGTGCTGACCGCGGCCGAGCTGAAGGACCTGCCGATGGACTACGACACCATCCGTGCGCTGGGCTCCGGCCTGGGTTCGGGTGCGATCGTGGTGCTCGACGACAGCGTCTGCTGCGTCAAGTTCGCCTGCCGCATCAGCCAGTTCTTCCACAAGGAATCCTGTGGCCAGTGCACCCCGTGCCGTGAAGGTACCGGCTGGATGCACCGCGTGCTGGAGCGCATCGTGGCCGGCAAGGCCACGATGGAAGACCTGCACCAGCTGAAGGCGGTGGCCGGCCAGATCGAAGGCCACACCATCTGTGCGTTCGGTGAAGCGGCTGCATGGCCCATCCAGGGCTTCCTGCGCCAGTTCTGGGACGAATTCGAGTACTACATCGTCAACGGTCATTCGATGGTTGACGGCAAGAAGGTGGAGGCAGCCGCCGCATGAGCGCGCAACCCGTAAACCCGAGCGTGCCACCGGATCACGTGACCATCGAGATCGATGGCAAGTCGCTGGTCGTACCCAAGGGTTCGATGATCATCCAGGCCGCCGACAAGGCCGGCATTTCGATTCCGCGCTTCTGCTATCACGAGAAGCTGCCGATCGCCGCCAACTGCCGCATGTGCCTGGTGGACGTTGAAAAGTCGCCGAAGCCGGCGCCGGCCTGTGCCACCCCGGTGATGGATGGCATGAAGGTCGCCACCCGCAGCGAGAAGGCACTGAAGTTCCAGCGCTCGGTGATGGAGTTCCTGCTCATCAACCATCCGCTGGATTGCCCGATCTGCGATCAGGGCGGCGAGTGCGAGCTGCAGGACGTGTCGCTGGGCTATGGCCGTTCGGTCAGCCGCTTCAACGAGCGCAAGCGTGTGGTGCCGGACGAGGACATGGGCCCGCTGGTCGCCACCGAGATGACCCGCTGCATCCAGTGCACCCGCTGCGTCCGCTTCACCGCCGACGTTGCCGGTACCTATGAACTGGGTGGCATGTACCGCGGTGAGAACCTGCAGATCGGTACCTTCGACGGCAAGCCGTTGACCACCGAGCTGTCGGGCAACGTCGTCGACGTCTGCCCGGTCGGCGCGCTGACCAACAAGGTGTTCCAGTTCCGCGCCCGTCCGTGGGAACTGACCGCGCGCGAATCGCTGGGCTACCACGACGCGATGGGTTCGAACCTGTTCCTGCACGTGCGTCGCGGCGAAGTGCTGCGCACCGTGCCGCGCGACAACGAAGCCGTGAACGAGTGCTGGCTGTCCGACCGTGACCGCTACTCGCACCAGGGCCTGTACAGCGAAGATCGTGCGGTCAAGCCGCTGCGCAAGGTCAATGGCGAGTGGAAGGAAGTGAGCTGGGCCGAAGGCCTGGCCGCCGCTGCCGAGATCCTCAAGGCCAACCAGGGCGACAATCTGGGCGTGCTGGTGCACCCGTCGACCTCGAACGAGGAAGGCGCGCTGCTGGCCCGCCTGGCCAAGGGCCTGGGCTCGAGCAACATCGACCACCGCATCAACAACCGCGATTTCTCCGACGCTGCAACCGCTGAAGTGTTCGGCCTGCCGCTCGCCGAGATCGAAGGCGCCGACCGCATCGTCGTTCTGGGCAGCAACATCCGCCACGAACTGCCGCTGCTGCACGCTCGCCTGCGCAAGGCGCAGACCACCAATGGGGCGAAGATCCACGTCGTCAACCCGGTGGACTTCGACTTCGCCTTCAGCATCGCCGGCAAGCAGATCGTCGCGCCGTCGAAGTTCGTCGACGCGCTGGCCAACGCCGAGCTGCGTTCGGCGGTGCAGGGCGGCAACAACACCGTGCTGATCGTCGGTGGCATCGCTGAAAACCATCCGCAGGCTGCCGCGATCCGCGCCGCTGCGCGTGAGTTCGCCGCCGCCATCGGTGCCAAGCTGTGCCGCATTCCGCAGGGTGCCAACGCCGTTGGCCTGACCCGCGCCGGCGTGCTGCCGGCCGGCAAGGACGTCGCCGAGATGCTGGCGCAACCGCGCCAGGCCTACGTGGTGTACGGCCTGGAGCCGGGTCTGGACTTCGCTGACGCTCCCGCCGCGCGCAAGGCGCTGGTCGGTGCCAAGGTGGTGGCCTTCAGCCAGTTCGCCTGCGTCTCCACCCGCGACGTTGCCGACGTCATCCTGCCGATCGGTGCGCTGCCGGAAATCGACGCCACCCTGACCAACCTCGATGGTCGCGAACAGTCGGCCCGTGCCGGCGGCAAGCTGCCGGGCGAGGCCCGTGAGGGCTGGCGCGTGCTGCGCGCACTGGGCGGCGACATGGCGCTGGCCGGTTTTGACTTCACCGACCTGGCCGGCCTGCGTGCCAGCCTGGCCCCGGTGTCGGTCACCGTTGCCGCTTCGGCGCAGCCGGTGGTTGCCGGCGAAGGCCTGGAAGTGGCTTCGACCGCCGCGATCTACCGCACCGATGCGGTGGTTCGTCGTGCCCCGGCGCTGCAGTCGCATCCGCTCAACAACGCGCCGCGCATCGTGCTGAACGCTGAAGATGCCGCTCGCCTGCAGCTGCAGGAAGGGCAGATGGCCAAGGTCGGCACCGATGCCGGCAAGGCCACCCTGCCGGTGGTGATCGACGCCCGCGTCGCTGCGGGTTCGGTCTGGATTGAATCGGGCCACGGCGCGACCGCGCCGCTGGGTGCCGCTCGCGTAACGGTGGTGGCTGCATGAACGAATTGCTGTTGAACGCGGTCGACCCGCTGCACCAGTGGCTGCTTGGCCTCGGTGACATCGGCGCGCTGATCTGGATCATCCTGAAGATCCTGGTGATCACCGTTCCGGTGATCATCTCGGTGGCCTTCTACGTGGTCTGGGAACGCAAGCTGATCGGCTGGATGCACGTCCGCCACGGCCCGATGTACGTGGGCATGGGCATCTTCCAGGCCTTCGCCGACGTCTTCAAGCTGCTGTTCAAGGAAGTGGTCCAGCCGAGCAGCGCCAACAAGGCGATCTACCTGCTGGCACCGCTGATCACCCTGGCTCCGGCCTTCGCGGCCTGGTCGGTGGTCCCCTTCGATTCGCAGATCGTGCTGTCCAACGCCAACGCCGGCCTGCTGTACCTGCTGGCGATGACCTCGCTGGGCATCTACGGCATCATCCTGGCCGGTTGGGCATCCAACTCGAAGTATGCGTTCCTGGGTGCGATGCGTGCCTCGGCGCAGATGATCAGCTACGAAATCGCCATGGGCTTCGCCCTGGTCGGCGTGATGATCGCGTCGGGCAGCCTGAACCTGAGCAACATCGTGATGGCGCAGGCCGGCAATTCCGGTTTCTTCGACTGGTTCCTGCTGCCGCTGTTCCCGCTGTTCGTCATCTACTGGGTGTCGGGCGTTGCCGAAACCAACCGCGCGCCGTTCGACGTGGTGGAAGGCGAGTCGGAAATCGTGGCTGGCCACATGGTCGAGTACTCGGGCGGTGCGTTCGCGCTGTTCTTCCTGGCCGAGTACGCCAACATGATCCTGATCAGCTTCCTGATCTCGATCTTCTTCCTTGGCGGCTGGCTGAGCCCGATCCAGGGCTGGGTCAACCCGGGCGATATCTCGCCGCTGGTCGACTGGATCTGGAAGGGCGGTGCACCGTGGCTGTTCGTCAAGGTGTTCTTCTTCGCCAGTGCCTACATCTGGTTCCGTGCCAGCTTCCCGCGCTTCCGCTATGACCAGATCATGCGCCTGGGCTGGAAGGTCTTCATCCCGCTGGCCATTCTGTGGATCGCGGTTACCGCCGTCATGGTGTTCTTCGGCGTGATTCAAAAGGGCGTCTAAGTGATGAACAGGATTACCCATTACTTCAAGAGCCTTCTGCTGCTCGAACTGCTGGGCGGCCTTTGGCTGACGCTGAAGTACAGCTTCAAGCCCAAGTACACGATGATGTACCCGATGGAGAAATTCCCGCAGTCGCCGCGCTTCCGTGGCCTGCACGCCCTGCGCCGTTACCCCAACGGTGAAGAGCGCTGCATCGCCTGCAAGCTGTGCGAAGCGGTGTGCCCTGCATTGGCCATCACCATCGACTCGGCCAAGCGCGAAGACGGCACCCGCCGTACCACGCGCTATGACATCGATCTGTTCAAGTGCATCTTCTGCGGCTTCTGCGAAGAAAGCTGCCCGGTGGACTCGATCGTCGAAACCCACATCCTCGAGTATCACTTCGAGAATCGTGGCGAAAACATCGTTACCAAGCCGCAGCTGCTGGCCCTGGGCGACCGTCTCGAGTCCGAGATCGCCGAGCGTCGCGCCGCCGATGCCGCTTACCGCTGAGGTCGAGAGATGGATTGGGTAAATATCGCTTTCTGGGTGTTCGCCATCGCGGCAACGGTTTCGGCCGGTGCGGTGATCAGCGTGCGCAACCCGGTTCACGCCGTGCTCTGCCTGGTGCTGACCTTCTTCTCCATCGCCTGCGTGTGGCTGCTGGTCGGCGCCGAGTTCCTCGGCGTGGCACTGGTGCTGGTGTATGTCGGCGCTGTGATGGTGCTGTTCCTGTTCGTGGTGATGATGCTCGACATCGATCCCACCAAGCTGCGTGAGGGTTGGGTGCGCTACCTGCCGGTCGGCCTCATCGTCGCCGTGGCGATGCTGGTGCAGATGCTGATCCTGATCGGCGTGAAGGGCAGGGCGGTCACCCCGTTCCCGGCCGACAACGCCGCCGCGCTCGCCGCCGACAGCTCCAACGTCACCTGGCTGGCCCGTACGCTGTTTACCGAGTACCTGCTGCCGTTCGAGTTCGCTGCGGTCATCCTGACCGTGGCCGTGGTGGCCGCCGTGATGCTGACCCTGCGTCGCCGTACCGGCGTGAAGAGCCAGAACCCGGGCGAGCAGACCATGGTCAAGGCCGGCCAGCGCCTGCGCATGGTCAAGATGGACGCCGAAGCGCCGGTCGTGCACAGCAACAGCAAGCCGGCCACCGGCGAGGAGACCCAGCCGTGATTACCCTTGGCCACATGCTTGCGCTTGGCGCGGTGCTGTTCGCCATCAGCCTGGCCGGCATCTTCCTCAACCGGAAGAACGTCATCGTCCTGTTGATGTCGATCGAGCTGATGCTGTTGTCGGTGAACGTCAATTTCGTCGCCTTCTCGCGTCAGCTGGGCGATCCGTCCGGCCAGCTGTTCGTGTTCTTCATCCTGACCGTCGCCGCCGCGGAAGCCGCCATCGGCCTGGCGATCCTGGTGACCCTGTTCCGTACCCGACGCACGATCAATGTCGGCGAAGTCGATTCGTTGAAGGGCTGATCCACAGATGGAAATCACTCTCTCCAAGAGTCTGTTGATCGCAGTGGTGCTTGCACCGCTGTTCGGCAGCATCATCGCCGGCCTGTTCGGTCGCCAGGTCAAGCGCTTCGGTGCGCAGACCATCACCATCCTCGGCGTCGCGGTGGCCTGCGGCCTGTCGATGTACACGCTCTACCAGCTGCTGTGGGGCGGTGCGCAACCGTTCAACCAGAACATCTACACGTTCTTCGAGGTCGGCCAGTACTCGGCCCATGTCGGCTTCATGGTCGACAAGCTGACCGCGATGATGATGGTGGTGGTGACCTTCGTGTCGCTGCTGGTCCACATCTACACGATCGGCTACATGCAGGACGATCCGGGCTACCAGCGGTTCTTCAGCTACATCTCGCTGTTCACCTTCTCGATGCTCACCCTGGTGATGAGCAACAACTTCCTGCAGCTGTTCTTCGGCTGGGAAGCGGTGGGCCTGGTGTCGTACCTGCTGATCGGCTTCTGGTTCAAGCGCCCGACCGCGATCTTCGCCAACATGAAGGCGTTCCTGGTCAACCGCGTCGGTGACTTCGGCTTCCTGCTCGGCATTGCCGGCGTGCTGTGGGTGTTCGGCACCCTGGATTACTCGCAGGTGTTCTCGCAGGCCGGCATGCTGGCCGACCCGCGCGCCCAGCTGCAGATCTGGGACGGCACCATGTTCGGCATGCAACTGTTGAACGAGCCGGTGATCTGGTCGATCGCCACCGTCATCTGCATCTGCCTGTTCATCGGTGCCATGGGCAAGTCGGCCCAGGTCCCGCTGCACGTGTGGCTGCCGGACTCGATGGAAGGCCCGACCCCGATTTCGGCACTGATCCACGCCGCGACGATGGTGACCGCCGGTATCTTCATGGTCACCCGCATGTCGCCGCTGTTCGAGCTGTCGCAGACCGCGTTGAACTTCATCCTGTTCATCGGTGCCACCACGGCCTTCTTCACCGGCCTGATCGGCATCGTGCAGAACGACATCAAGCGCGTCGTCGCGTACTCCACGCTGTCGCAGCTGGGCTACATGACCGTCGCACTGGGCGTGTCGGCCTATTCGGCGGCCGTGTTCCACCTGATGACCCACGCCTTCTTCAAGGCGCTGCTGTTCCTGGGTGCCGGTTCGGTCATCATCGCGATGCACCATGAGCAGGACATGCGCAAGATGGGCGGCCTGCGCAAGTACATGCCGATCACCTTCGTCACCATGTGGATCGGTACCCTGGCCCTGGTCGGTACGCCGTTCTTCTCTGGTTTCTACTCGAAGGACACCATCATCGAAGCGGCCGAGATCCACGCCCACATGCAGAACAGCTGGGTGGCCACCTATGGCTACTGGGCTGTGCTGGGTGGCGTGCTGGTGACCAGCTTCTACAGCTTCCGCCTGCTGTTCATGACCTTCCATGGCAAGGAACGCTTCCGCGACGCGCACAATGACGATCATGGCCATGGCCATGGCCATGACGATCACCACGCTGCTGATGCGCATCATGGCGACGCGCACCATGACGACCACGGCCATGGCCACGGTCCGCATGAGCCGCACGAAACCCCGTGGGTGGTGACCCTGCCGCTGATCCTGCTGGCCATCCCGTCGATCGCCATCGGTTTCTTCAGCATCGGTCCGATGCTGCACGGTACCGACTGGGCGGGTAATCACGCTCACGCGGCGATCAAGGGCCAGGCACAGACGTTCTTCACCGGTGTCGTGGACTTCTACGATCCGGCCAAGAACACCGTTGCCTTCCTCGGTGAGGAGTTCCATGGCCCGGTCGCGTTCGCGCTGCACGGCATGATGCTGCCGCCGTTCTGGCTGACCCTGGCAGGCTTCCTGCTGGCCGCGCTGTTCTACCTGTGGAAGCCGGACCTGTCGGGCAAGGCGCGCAAGACCTTTGCTCCGCTGGTGTCGGTGCTGGAAAACAAGTACGGCTTCGACAAGCTGTGGATCGATGGCTTTGCCGGTGGCGGCGTCAAGCTGGGCAAGGTCTCGCGCTGGATCGACAGCAACATCGTCGACGGCGTGGTCAATCTTTCGGCACGTGTTGTGGACGTTGCAGCCGGCGTGCTGCGTCGTACCCAATCCGGTTTCCTCTATCACTACGCCTTCGCAATGATCATCGGCCTGATTGCCCTTCTGGGCGTGCTGATGCATTACCTGCGTTGATGACCTGTACGGAATAAGAAGACGTGTCGAACTGGCCTCTACTCAGTGTCCTCATCTGGCTGCCGATCATCGGTGGCGCCCTGATCCTTGCGATCCGTGATGCGCAGACCGCCCGCTGGGCGTCCCTGGGCGTCGCCGTGCTGACCTTCGTGGCGAGCCTCTCGCTGCTGAGCGGCTACAACGCGGGTGTCGACGGCATGCAGTTCGTCGAGACCCATGCCTGGATCCCGGCGTACAAGATCGGCTACAACCTGGGCGTGGACGGCATTGCCGTGGCGCTGATCCTGCTGACCACGCTGGTCAGCGTGCTTGCCCTGATCGGTGCCTGGAGCGCGATCGACAAGCGCGTCAACCAGTACGTGGCGGCCTTCCTGATCCTGGAAGGTGTCACCGTCGGTATCTTCGCCGCAACGGACGCGATGCTGTTCTACGTGTTCTTCGAAGCGATGCTGATCCCGATGTTCCTGATCATCGGTGTCTGGGGCGGCCCGCGCCGCATCTACGCCGCGCTGAAGTTCTTCCTGTACACCTTCCTCGGCTCGGTGCTGATGCTGGTGGCGCTGATCTACCTGTACATGAAGGGCGGCAGCTTCCAGCTGGCCGACCTGTACGCGCTGCCGCTGTCGGCCAAGGAACAGACCTGGATCTTCTTCGCCTTCCTGATCGCCTTCGCGGTCAAGGTGCCGATGTTCCCGGTCCACACCTGGCTGCCGGACGCCCACGTGGAAGCGCCGACCGCCGGTTCAGTGATCCTGGCTGCCATCGCCCTGAAGATCGGTGGCTACGGCTTCCTGCGCTTCAACCTGCCGATCGTCCCGGACGCGTCGCAGGAATGGGCCTGGCTGGTGATCGCGCTGTCGCTGATCGCGGTGATCTACGTCGGCCTGGTCGCGCTGGTGCAGGACGACATGAAGAAGCTGATCGCCTATTCGTCGATCGCGCACATGGGCTTTGTCACCCTGGGTACCTTCATCGCCCTGTGGCTGGTGCGCGAAGCCGGCAACGCCGATGCGGCCCGTCTGGGCCTGCAGGGCGCGATGGTGCAGATGATCTCGCACGGCTTCGTGTCCGGCGCGATGTTCTCCAGCGTCGGCGTGCTGTACGACCGCATGCACAGCCGCCGCATCGCCGATTACGGCGGCGTGGTCAACGTGATGCCCTGGTTTGCCACCTTCGCCATGCTGTTCTTCATGGCCAACGCAGGCCTGCCGGGCACCAGCGGTTTCGTCGGCGAGTTCATGGTCATCCTCGCGGCCTTCCAGCGTAATCCCTGGATCGCGCTGGGCGCGGCCACCACCCTGATCATCGGCGCCGCCTACACCCTGTGGCTGTACAAGCGCATCTTCTTCGGTGAAGTGGCCAACAGCCATGTTGCCGAACTGAAGGACATCAACGGTCGCGAATGGCTGGTGCTGGGCGTGTTCGCCATCGGCGTGCTGGCCCTGGGCATCTACCCCAAGCCGCTGACCGACCTGATGGAGCCCTCGATCGCGAAGCTGGCGATGCAGATCGCATCCAGCAAGCTGCTGTAATTCCAGGATTTGATGATGACCACCTCGCCGCTGCTGCCATTGACCGCCGCTGACCTGCCACCGCTCGCCCCCGAGCTGGTGCTGATCGGCAGCGCCTTCGCCCTGATGATCCTCGACCTGTTCGTCAGCAACCGGAACAAGCTCGTCACCCACCTGTTCTCGCTCGCTGCGCTGGCCGTGGTGCTGTTCATGCTGGCCACCGGCGTGGGCGGGCAGGGGGAGGTCTTCCATGGCATGTTCGTGCGCGATACCGCCGCAGACGTGATGAAGACCGGGATCGTTCTGCTCAGCGGCCTGACCCTGGTCTATGGCTGGCGCTACCTGCGTGACCGCAACCTGTTCCAGGGCGAGATCCCCGTGCTGATCCTGTTCGGCACCGCCGGCATGATGATCCTGGTCTCGGCCGGCAGCCTGCTGATGGTCTACCTGGGCCTGGAACTGCTGGCGCTTTGCTCCTACGCGCTGGTTGCCAGCAACCGTGAGAACGGCCTGGCGTCGGAAGCGGCGATGAAGTACATCGTGCTGGGCTCGCTGGCCTCGGGTCTGCTGCTGTACGGCATGTCGCTGATCTACGGCGCCACCGGCAGCCTGCACCTGGACGTGATCCGTGAGGCCATCCCGCACTCGGAAGAGCGCGTGCTGCTGATCACCGGTGCGGTGTTCATGATCGCCGGCGTTGCCTTCAAGCTGGGTGCCGCGCCGTTCCACATGTGGCTGCCCGACGTCTACCAGGGGGCTCCGGCACCGATCGCGCTGTTCATCAGCTCGGCACCGAAGCTGGCTGCCTTCGGCATGGCCTACCGCCTGCTGGAGATGGGCGTGGGCCCGCTGTCGGCCGAACTGCAGCTGCTGATTGCCGGCCTGGCCGCGGTCTCGCTGGTGATCGGCAACCTGATGGCCATCGCGCAGAGCAACCTCAAGCGCATGCTGGCGTTCTCCACCGTTTCGCACATCGGCTTCCTGCTGATGGGCATTGCTGGTGGCGGTTCGCAGGGCTATGCCGCCGCGCTGTTCTACGCACTGGCTTACGCCATCATGTCGACCGCGGCCTTCGGTGCGATCATCGCGCTGTCGCGTGCCGGTTTCGAAGCCGAGAACATCGAAGACTTCAAGGGCCTGAATGCCCGCAACCCGTGGATGGCCGGCCTGGTGCTGTGCATCATGGCGTCGCTGGCTGGCATCCCGCCGTTCCTGGGCTTCTGGACCAAGCTGGCGGTGCTGGGCGCAGCCATCAACGGTGGCCTGCTGTGGTTGGCCATCCTGGGCGTGCTGTGTGCCGTGGTCGGCTGCTTCTACTACCTGCGCGTCATCAAGGTCATGTACTTCGATGAGCCGGTGGGCGAGGCCATGCCGCGAAGCAACGACCGCGTGCTGGGCCTGGTGCTGGGCGTGAACGCACTGGCGCTGCTGGCGCTGGGCCTGGCCTGGAACCCGATCATGATCTGGTGCCAGAAGGCATTTGCGCATATTGCATAAAAG
Organism: Stenotrophomonas sp. GW821-FHT09E08; assembly: GCF_059416125.1. Taxonomy (NCBI): domain Bacteria; kingdom Pseudomonadati; phylum Pseudomonadota; class Gammaproteobacteria; order Lysobacterales; family Lysobacteraceae; genus Stenotrophomonas; species Stenotrophomonas sp. GW821-FHT09E08. Next base: position 428,736 of record NZ_JBWKOO010000003.1, on the reverse strand, counting down.
TTGACACAAAGCTGCGCGATTCGTGTAATATGCGCAGCCTGAGTTGTCACTGCAGCGGTTCAGCCAGAACATCGTTGCGGTAGCCCTCCTCGAAAGAGCAGGGCAGCAGTTCAAACACTTCCGGT
>NZ_JBWKOO010000003.1:322022-428511 GCF_059416125.1 Stenotrophomonas sp. GW821-FHT09E08 | reverse complement strand
GCGGGGTGGAGCAGTCTGGCAGCTCGTCGGGCTCATAACCCGAAGGTCGCAGGTTCAAATCCTGCCCCCGCTACCAACTTCATATCGGCGCCAACCGGTTTGATGAATGAGGAAAAGCTTGCATGTTTTGAAGCTATGCCTCATAATTCCGCTTCTGATGCGGGGTGGAGCAGTCTGGCAGCTCGTCGGGCTCATAACCCGAAGGTCGCAGGTTCAAATCCTGCCCCCGCTACCAAGTAAAGAATGCGCCTTCGAAGTCCTGCTTCGAAGGCGTTTTTCTTTTGTGCTTCCGCTCGATCCGCCGGGCATGGCCCGGCGAGCGCAGCGGCAGGTTCAAGGGTGGTCCAAGCCTTGCACCAGCGCGGTGCAGTCGCTATCATCAGCGGCCTAGCAGTACCCCTGAAGGCGGCCTCCCAGCGGGAGTCCACACCGGAAGGAGGGCCGCAACCGGCAGGCAATGCAGGTTGCAACCGGAATCCAGTCACCGGAGTCTTTCCGGAAAAGGGGCCCAGCGGGCCCTTTGTCGTTTCCGGGGCGTCATGTTTCCACGCCGGCCAAGGCCGGCACCCAACCAAGAGATCAAGGCAGGCTGTGAGCGACAAGGCAACCGACATCGCGAATCTGCTCGCCCCGACCGTTGTGTCGCTGGGCCTGGAGCTGCTGGGCGTTGAGTATCTGCCGGCCCCCGGCGGTGCGACCCTGCGCCTTTACATCGACGTGCCGCTGGCTGAGCAGCCGGAGCGCATCATCAATGTCGACGACTGCGAGCGGGTCAGCCGCGAAGTGTCGGCACAGATGGACGTCGAAGACCCGATCAGCGGCAACTACACGCTGGAAGTGTCTTCGCCGGGTGTCGATCGTCCGCTGTTCAACCTGGAGCAGTTCGGCCGTCACCTCGGCGAGTCGGCCAAGGTCACGCTGAAGCTGCCGCAGGACAACCGTCGTCGCCTGCAGGGCCGCATCGAGGCGATCGACGAAGCCGCGGGCGCCATCACCTTCATTGTCGACAAGGCCGAAGTGGTCGTGTCGGCGGACAACATCGACAAGGCACGGATCATGCCCGACTGGGTCGCGCTGGGGCTCGCCCCGAGCAAGCCGACCGGTCCGGCACCGAAGCGTCCGAAGCCGAAAACGAATTCTTCTTCCAACGAGCCGGCGGCAAAGAAGCCGCGCGCGGAGTGAGCCAATGAGCAAGGAACTGTTGCTGGTAGTCGACGCAGTCGCCAACGAGAAGGGCGTGCCGCGTGAAGTGATCTTCGATGCCATCGAGGCCGCCCTGGCCTCGGCAGCGAAGAAGCGCTATCCCGACGAGGAAGTGCTGACCCGCGTGGTCATCGACCACAAGGATGGCAGCTACGAAACCTTCCGCCGCTGGGAAGTGGTGGCCGATGACGTGGTCATGGAATCGCCGGATCGCCAGATCCGCCTGATGGATGCCGTCGACGAAGCCGAAGGCGTGGACGTCGGCGATTACATCGAAGAGCAGATCGAAAACCCGGATTTCGGCCGCATCGCCGCCCAGGCTGCCAAGCAGGTGATCGTGCAGCGCGTGCGCGAAGCCGAGCGCCAGCAGGTCGTGGATGCATGGAAGGACCGTGTCGGCGAGCTGATCACCGGCGTGGTCAAGCGCGCCGAGCGCGGCAACATCTATGTCGACCTGGGCGGCAACGCCGAAGGCTTCATTCCGAAGGACAAGGGCATTCCGCGCGACGTGCTGCGCGCCGGTGACCGCGTGCGCGGCTACCTGGCCGAAGTGCGCTCGGAACCGCGTGGCCCGCAGCTGTTCATCAGCCGCGCCGCCCCGGAATTCATGATCGAGCTGTTCAAGCTGGAAGTGCCGGAAGTCGGCCAGGGCCTGGTGGAAATCAAGGCCTGTGCCCGTGATCCGGGTGACCGCGCCAAGATCGCCGTGCTCGCCCACGACCAGCGCACCGATCCGATCGGTGCCTGCATCGGCATGCGCGGTTCGCGCGTGCAGGCCGTGTCCAACGAGCTCAATGGCGAGCGCGTGGACATCGTGCTGTGGAACGACAATCCGGCCAACTTCGTCATCAATGCGATGGCACCGGCTGAAGTGCAGTCGATCATCGTCGATGAAGACAAGCATTCGATGGACCTGGCCGTGGCGGAAGACCGCCTGGCCCAGGCGATCGGCAAGGGCGGCCAGAACGTGCGCCTGGCCAGCCGCCTGACCGGCTGGCAGCTCAACGTGATGACCCAGGACCAGGTCACCGCCAAGTCGGAGGCCGAGCAGGCTTCGGCCCGCCAGCTGTTCATGGACAAGCTGGAAGTGGACGAGGAAATCGCCGGCATCCTGGTCAGCGAAGGCTTCGGCACCGTCGAGGAAATCGCATATGTACCGGTCGGCGAACTGCTGGCCGTGGAAGGTTTCGACGAGGACATCGTCGAAGAGCTGCGCGCTCGTGCCCGCGATGCGCTGCTCAATGAGGCCCTGGCAGTCGAGGAAGGCCTTGAAGACGGCCAGCCGGCGCAGGACCTGCTGTCCCTGAAGGGCATGGACGAAGCCACCGCGTATGCGCTGGCCGGCCACGGCGTGCGTACCAGCGAGGAGTTGTCCGACCTGGCCGCCGACGAGGTCATGGACTTCGGCATCGAAGGGCTGGACCAGGCGCGCGCCGCTGCGCTGATCCTGGCCGCGCGTGCCGAGGAGATCGCCCGACTGGAACGCGGCGAATGAGCCGGCAATGAACAGGGCCCTGAGCCGATCAGGGCGTAGAATCCGCGCCACCTCCAGATGCGGGGGGGCGCCCACAAGATCATAGGATCCGAATGTCGCAGCAAACCACCATCCGCAAGCTTGCCGAACTGGTCAACACGCCGGTCGAAAAACTGCTGGAACAGCTGGCCGGTGCCGGCATGAAGTTCAGCGGTCCCGACCAGGTCGTGACCAGTTCTGAAAAAGTGAAGCTTCTGGGCTTCCTCCGTCGTTCGCACGGCAAGCCCGAGCAGGCCCCGGAAGAGACTGATCAGTCTGCAAAGAAGATCACGCTCAACCGTCGGAAGCAGCAGGAAGTGACGGTCAATTCCGGTCGCAGCAAGACGACCGTGAACGTCGAGGTGCGCCAGAAGCGTACCTACGTCAAGGCTGATGGTGGTCGCGCGATGACCCCGGACGAAGAGCGCGCCGACATCCTGCGCAAGCTGGAAGAGTCGCGTGCGCGCAACCTTGCCGAGCAGCAGGCGCTGGCCGAGAAGGACCGCCTGCGTGACGAGGCCATCGTCCGCGCCCGCGAGGAAGAAGTCGCGGCCAAGGAACGTGCCGAGGCCGAGAAGAAGGCGGCCGAGGAAGCTGCGGTTGCCGCCAAGGCGGCCGAAGCGCTCGCTGCCAGCCAGCCCAAGGTGCGTGCACCCATCGATGAAACCGCGCCGCGCCCGCCGCGTGCGCCCGCTGCAGCCCCGGCCGCGCCGCGTGGTGCGCCGCCGCGCAGCGACGATCGCAACAACCGCAGCGCGCCGCGCAATGAGCGCGGCCCGGGCGACCGCTTCGCCGGCCAGATGCATCTGTCGGCGGCCGACCGTGCGCGTCGTGGCAACAGCAACAACAGCAACAACCGTGGTCGTCCGGGTAGCCGGAACCAGGCCGGTGGCCGTCGTGACATGTCGCGCGGTGGCAACAACGCCGGTCCGCACGGCTTCGAGCGTCCGACCGCACCGGTAGTGCGTGAAGTGGCGATCGGCGAGACCATCACCGTGGCCGACCTGGCGCAGAAGCTCGCGCTGAAGGGCGGCGAGGTGGTCAAGGCGCTGTTCAAGATGGGCGTGATGGCCACCATCACCCAGTCCATCGACCATGACACCGCCGCGCTGGTCACCGAAGAGCTGGGCCACAAGGCCATTCGTGCCAACGACAACGATGCCGAAGACGCACTGCTGGCCTCCGCTGGCGAGAACCAGGGCGAAGCCGTGCAGCGTCCGCCGGTGGTCACCATCATGGGCCACGTCGACCACGGCAAGACCTCGCTGCTGGATTACATCCGCCGTACCAAGGTCGCCACTGGCGAAGCCGGCGGCATCACCCAGCACATCGGTGCCTACCACGTCGATACGCCGAAGGGCGTCATCAGCTTCCTGGACACCCCGGGCCACGCCGCGTTCACCTCGATGCGTGCCCGCGGTGCCAAGCTGACCGACATCGTGGTGCTGGTGGTTGCAGCCGACGACGGCGTCATGCCGCAGACCAAGGAAGCGATCCAGCACGCCCGTTCGGCGGGTGTGCCGCTGATCGTGGCCATCAACAAGATCGACAAGTCCGGCGCCGACCCGATGCGGGTCAAGAACGAACTGCTGTCCGAGCAGGTCGTGGCCGAAGACTTCGGTGGTGACATCCAGATGGTGGAGATCTCGGCCAAGACCGGCCTGGGCATCGACGACCTGCTGGACGCGGTGTCGGTACAGGCCGAGCTGCTGGAACTGAAGGCTGTCGACGAAGGTCGCGCCAATGGTGTTGTCATCGAATCCTCGCTGGACAAGGGCCGCGGCCCGGTCGCGACGGTGCTGGTGCAGCAGGGCCGCCTGAAGAAGGGCGACTACCTGGTGTGCGGCATCCAGTATGGCCGCGTGCGTGCACTGTTCGACGAAACCGGCAAGCAGCCGGAGTTTGCCGGACCGTCCATCCCGGTACAGGTCCTGGGCCTGTCCGGCGTGCCGGAAGCCGGTGACGACTTCGTCGTCGTCGACGACGAGCGCCTGGCCAAGGACGTTGCCCAGCAGCGTGAAACCAAGCGCCGTGAATCGCGCCTGGTCGCCACCGCTGGCAGCCGCATGGAAGACATCATGGCGACCCTGGGCAAGGGCGAGGGCCAGCAGGTCCTCAACCTGGTCATCAAGGCCGACGTGCAGGGTTCGGTGCAGGCGCTGAGCCAGGCACTGGTCGCGCTGTCCAACGAAGACATCCGCATCAACGTGATTCACTCCGGCGTGGGCGGCATCACCGAGTCGGACGCCAATTCGGCGGCCGCTTCGAAGGCCACCGTCATCGGCTTCAATGTGCGTGCGGATGCTTCGGCCCGCCGCATCATCGAATCCAACGGCGTGGATCTGCGTTACTTCTCGATCATCTATGACGTGATCGATCAGGTGAAGCAGGTGGCCTCCGGTCTGCTGGGCGTGGAGATCCGCGAAGAGATCATCGGTATCGCCGAGGTCCGCGACGTGTTCCGCAGCTCCAAGCTGGGCGCCGTGGCCGGCAGCATGGTCATCGAGGGTGTGGTCAAGCGCAATAAGCCGATCCGCGTCCTGCGCGACAGCGTGGTGATCTTCGAAGGCGAGCTGGAATCGCTGCGTCGCTTCAAGGAAAACGTCGAGGAAGTCCGCAACGGTACCGAATGCGGTATCGCGGTGAAGGCCTACAACGACGTCAAGCCGGGTGACCAGATCGAGTGCTTCGAGCGTATCGAAGTGCCGCGCACCCTGTAATGCTGTGCAGTGGCCCGACCAACGGTCGGGCCCTGCCATGATGTAGAACCCGACCAACGGTCGGGTACCATGTAGATGTAGCGCCCGACCGTTGGTCGGGCGACAACTGAACCAAGAGTCCCTCGTGCCCAAGACTTTCCACCGAACCGACCGTGTCTCCGCCCAGCTGCGCCGTGAACTCGGCACCCTGGTGCACAACGCCGTGCGCGAGCATGGGTTGCCCTCGGTGAGCGTGTCCGACGTGGAAATCACCCGCGACATGGCCCATGCCAAGGTGTTCGTCACCGCACTGATGCCCGAGCGTTCGGCCGAAGCCGTCGCCGGCCTGAAGGAGCTGGGCTATCGCCTGCGCATGGACCTGGCCCGGGCGATGAAGCTGCGCCATGTGCCTGAGCTGCATTTCCACTACGACGACTCGGTCGATCGCGGTGAGCATATCGACAACATCCTGCGCGACCTGCCCGATACGCTGGCCGCGGAGAAGCGTCGCGAAGGCGACGACGAATAACCGCGCGACGCCGGGCATGCCCCGGCGCTACCCGTACCTGTCATGACCCGAATTCAGTTCCGCCGCCTGGATGGCATCCTGCTGCTCGACAAGTCCGCCGGCATGAGCTCCAACGCCGCCCTGCAGGTGGCACGCCGCCTGTTCCGTGCCGAGAAGGGCGGCCACACTGGCAGCCTGGATCCGTTGGCCACCGGCCTGCTGCCGCTGTGCTTCGGCGAGGCGACCAAGATTGCCGGCCTGCTGCTGGGCTCGGCCAAGGCCTATGACGCCGAGATCGTGCTTGGCCAGACCACCGACACCGACGATGCCGAGGGCCAGGTGCTGCTGCAGCGGCCGGTGCCGCAGATCAGTGCCGAGGCGCTGCAGGCCGCGCTTGCAGCGCTGACCGGCAGCATCCGCCAGCGTGCCCCGATCTATTCGGCGCTGAAGCAGGGGGGGGAACCGCTGTACGTGAAGGCCCGCCGCGGGGATGCCATCGAGGCACCCGAGCGCGAGGTCCAGGTGCACGCCATCGAGGTGCTGGAGCAGCAGCCGGAGCGGTTGCGCCTGCGCGTGACCTGTGGCTCGGGCACCTACATCCGCAGCCTGGCCCGTGACCTCGGTGAAAGCCTGGGCTGCGGTGCCCACATCAGTGCGCTGCGCCGGCTCTGGGTTGAGCCCTTCCATCAGCCGGCCATGGTCACCCTGGACCAGCTGCGGGCGATGGTCGAGGCGGGCGACGAGGCCGGCATGGACGCGCTGCTGCTGCCGCTGGCTGCCGGCCTGGCTGAATACCCACGGGTTGAGCTGGATGCCGACCAGGTCCACCGCTTCTGTGTCGGCCAGCGCCAGCGCGATCCGTCCTGGCCGCGCGGACTGGTTGCCGTGTTTGGTCCGGACGCTGTTGTCCAGGGACTGGGCCAGGTCGATGACAGCGGGCTGCTGGCGCCGCAGCGTCGTTTCAACCTCTGACCCGGGCAGGCCGGTTCAGCCCCGGACCTTGTCCCGGAGCCCCCTGGCCGTTACAATTTCGCGGCCGTTTTCCGGCAGCCTGCCTTGCGCAGGTTTCATCCTCGTAGTCCACGGCGAGCCTGGCGGTGCGCGAAGCGCGTTCCTGCCGGCCACGCATCACTGAGAAAAAAGAAATGTCGATCGACACCCAGAAGGTCATTGAAGACAACAAGCGCAGCTCGGCTGACACCGGCTCCCCGGAAGTCCAGGTTGCACTGCTGACCGCCCGCATCGAACTGCTGACCGGCCACTTCAAGACCCACAAGAAGGACCACCACAGCCGCCGCGGCCTGCTGCAGATGGTCAACCGCCGTCGCAGCCTGCTCGACTACCTGAAGAAGAAGGACGTCGAGCGTTACAAGGCCCTGATCGAGAAGCTTGGCCTGCGTCGCTAAGCAACGAATCCCCCGCGGCGCAGCGATGCGCCGCGGTTTTGTTTTGTAGCACCGCAATCCCCGATTCAGGCCGGAACGATCCGGTCACCCGCTGGCGGCAAGGGTCGCCGACGGTCCAATTCGCAGACAGCATCCCCAAGGACATCCATCCGTGGCAAAAATCACCAAAACCTTCCAGTACGGCAAGCACACCGTCACGCTTGAGACTGGCGAAATCGCCCGCCAGGCCGGTGGCGCCGTCATCGTCAAGTTCGACGACACCGTGCTGCTGGTCTCCGCCGTTGCCGCCAAGAGCGCGCGTGAGGGCCAGGACTTCTTCCCGCTGACCTGCGACTATCAGGAGAAGTTCTACGCCGGTGGCCGCATCCCGGGTGGCTTCTTCAAGCGTGAAGGCCGCGCGACCGAGAAGGAAACCCTGATCTCGCGCCTGATCGATCGTCCGATCCGTCCGCTGTTCCCGGAAGACTACAAGAACGAAGTCCAGATCATCGCCACGGTGATGTCGCTGAACCCGGAGATCGACGGTGACATCCCGGCACTGATCGGTGCATCGGCCGCGCTGTCGCTGGCCGGCACCCCGTTCAAGGGCCCGATCGCTGCCGCCAAGGTCGGTTACAAGGACGGTGAGTACATCCTCAACCCGACCGTGTCCGAGCTGAAGGATTCGCAGCTGGAGCTGGTTGTTGCCGGTACCGCCAACGCCGTGCTGATGGTGGAATCCGAAGCCGCGCTGCTGTCCGAAGACGTGATGCTGGGCGCCGTGACCTTCGGTCACCGCGAAATGCAGAAGGTCATCAACGCCATCAACGAGCTGACCGTCGAAGCCGGCACCAAGCCGTCGACCTGGGAAGCCCCGGCCAAGAACACCGCGCTGATCAGCGCCGTGCAGGAAGCGGTCGGCCCGCGCCTGGGCGAAGCCTTCCAGGTGCGTGACAAGCTGCAGCGCCGTGACGCCATCTCGGCGATCAAGAAGGACGTGGTCGAGTCGCTGGCCGGCCGCGTTGCCGCCGAAGGCTGGAACCCGGCCGAGCTGTCGAAGGAATTCGGCGAGCTGGAATACAGCACCATGCGCAACTCGGTGCTGGACACCAAGGTCCGCATCGACGGCCGTGCGCTGGACACCGTCCGCCCGATCGCGGTGAAGACCAGCGTGCTGCCGCGTACCCACGGTTCCTCGCTGTTCACCCGTGGTGAGACCCAGGCCATCGTGACCATCACCCTGGGCACCGCCCGTGATGGCCAGGTCATCGATGCCGTCTCCGGTGAGTACAAGGAAAACTTCCTGTTCCACTACAACTTCCCCCCGTACTCGGTGGGTGAGACCGGCCGCATGATGGGCCCGAAGCGTCGCGAGATCGGTCACGGCCGTCTGGCCAAGCGCGGCGTGCTGGCAGTGATGCCGTCGCTGGAGTCGTTCCCGTACACCATCCGCGTCGTCTCGGAAATCACCGAGTCGAACGGTTCCTCGTCGATGGCCTCGGTCTGCGGTTCGTCGCTGGCCCTGATGGACGCCGGCGTGCCGGTGAAGGCCCCGGTTGCCGGTATCGCCATGGGCCTGGTCAAGGAAGGCGATCGCTTCGTCGTCCTGTCCGACATCCTGGGTGATGAAGATCACCTGGGCGACATGGACTTCAAGGTTGCCGGTACCGCTGAGGGCATCTCCGCCCTGCAGATGGACATCAAGATCGAAGGCATCACCGAAGAGATCATGAAGCAGGCTCTGCAGCAGGCCAAGGCTGGCCGTCTGCACATCCTGGGCGAAATGGCCCACGGCCTGACCGCTCCGCGTGAAGAGCTGTCGGACTACGCGCCGCGCCTGCTGACCATCAAGATCCACCCGGACAAGATCCGCGAAGTGATCGGCAAGGGTGGTTCGACCATCCAGGCCATCACCAAGGAAACCGGCACCCAGATCGACATCCAGGATGACGGCACCATCGTCATCGCTTCGGTCAACGCCATCGCTGCGCAGGCTGCCAAGGCCCGCATCGAGCAGATCACCTCGGACGTCGAGCCGGGCCGCATCTACGAAGGCAAGGTCGCCAAGATCATGGACTTCGGTGCGTTCGTCACCATCCTGCCGGGCAAGGATGGTCTGGTGCACGTGTCGCAGATCTCCAGCGACCGCGTCGAGAAGGTCGGCGACGTGCTGAAGGAAGGCGATGTGGTCAAGGTCAAGGTGCTGGAAGTGGACAAGCAGGGCCGTATCCGCCTGTCGATGAAGGCCGTTGAAGAAGGAGACGCCGTCAGCGCCGAATAATCGGCCAACGGCTGATCACGGTAGGTGTCAACCTTGGTTGACACACCACCGCTGACATCGCTGGAATGAAAAAGCGGGCTTCGGCCCGCTTTTTCTTTGCCTGTCATCCCGTGCGCTCCAGCCGCTATGCTTCGGCCATGGACACCCTGCGCCTGCTCGACCTTGAAATCGATCGCCCGGCGCAGCGCGTCAGTCGCAACGGTGAAGCACTGCCGGTCAGCGGCCTCAGCTGGACCCTGCTGGATGTGCTTCTTGCGCACGGCACCGACGTTGTGGATTTCGACACGCTGGCCGCGCAGGTCTGGGCCCCTGCGGTGGTCGGCGAAGCTGCGGTCAGCCAGCGGGTGAAGCTGCTGCGCCAGGCCCTCGGCGATGACAGTCGGCGTCCGCGCTACATCCGCTCGGTACGTGGTCGCGGCTACCAGCTGTGCGCGCCGCCACGGCCGGCCAGCGCGTCGCCCAAGCGATCATCGCGCGCCCGCAGGCTCGGTTGGGGTGTGGCGGCTGTCGCGGTGCTGGGCATGGCCGCCACACTGTTGCTGTTGCCTCGGTCGACGCCGCAGAGCGCGGGGCAGTCGCTGTTGCAGCGTGCCGATTACTACGCGAGCATCGGCCAGGCCAACAACAACCGCGTGGCCATCACTCTGTACCGGCAGGCCCTGCAGGCTGATCCGGAATCCGTGTTGGCCCGGCGTGGCCTGTCCCGTGCGCTGGCTGCACAGGGCTGTCTGTTCAACGGCACGCCCGAGCAGTTGCGCGAAGCACTGGCATTGGCCGAGCAGGAACGCCAGCGCGCGCCTCGCGATGCTGCTGCGCACGCCCTGTGGGGGTATGCGCAGGACTGTCTGGGCGATATGCGGCAGGCGATCACCGGCTACAGCCGTGCCATCGAACTCGAGCCCGGCGACGAGCGCAGTCGCGCATCGCTGGCCTACCTGCAGCAGGAGCGCGGCCAGCTCGCCACAGCGCTGCAGGCCAACCTGTCCTTGAAGGCCCCCGAGCGCATCCGCTTCCGTGATGTGCAGGTCGCGCGCGAGCTGGAACTGCTGGGCTTCACCCGGGCGGCCGCGCTTCGCCACGCGCGCAATTTCCAGCTGTACCCGGACAACGTCTTTTCCAACATCGCCTGGCCGCGCAGCCTGTACTTGGCCGGCGCGCCGCAGCAGGCCAGGCAGGCGCTGGACGAGGCGCTGGCGCGTGGCACGCCGCATCCGCAACTGCTGCGCCTGCAGGGCGAACTAGCGTTGCTGGCCGGCGACGCGTTCGAGCGTGGTCGCCAGCTACGGCCGCAGCAGTCGCTGGGCCAGACCCTGGCGTTGTTGCACGGCGTGGGGGCGGCAGACGGCGCGTGGATCGACCAACGCCTGCAGCAGCTCGCTGCCAACGCAGGCGCCGGCGACGGCTGGCCCGATGCGGCGCTGGAACGGGCGCTGCTGTTGCAGGCCCGGGGCCGTGCAGGCGACGCTGTGGCTGCACTGCAGCAGGCGGTCGATGACGGTTTCCGCGACGTAGCGTGGCTGCGTGCCACGCCTCTGTTCGTGCCACTGCGCAGCGCGCCCGGCTGGCCGGCCCTGCTGCAGCGGCTGGATGCCGACATCGCCCGGCAACGTGCGCGGGTGCTGGCCGCCAGCTGGCGGCCGGACGACCTGGCCGCGCTCAGTGCAGCGCCGGCAGCAGGAACTCGGTGAGGATCCGTCGCGACTGTGGATGGGCGAAGCTGCGGTTGAACGCCTGGCTGGTGACCACCACGACCACGCGTTGCTCCGGCACCACGAACACATAGTTGCCGCCATTGCCGGACATCGCCCACACCGTGCGCGGTGAACCCTGTACGCCCAGCTTCAGGCCCCACCACTGGTAGCCGTAGTCGCTGCCATCGGAAGTGGTTGCCTGCGCCTGCACCATCGCCTCGATGTAGTCCTTGGGGACCAGCTGGCGACCCTGCCATCGGCCATCATCGAGCACGAGCTGGCCGAAGCGGGCCAGATCACGCGTGCGGTAACGGGTGCCGCCGCCGCCCATGCCGATACCCTCCGGCGAACGGTTCCACTGGCTGTGGATGATGCCCAGCGGGCGCTCCAGCACCCGTGCAGCGTAATCGGCCAACGACTGCCCACTGGCCTGCTCAAGCACCGCGCCCAGTACGAACGGGTTGGCGGTGCAGTAAGCGAACGCGCGCCCGTGCGGGCTGTGCTGCGGCCGCTGCATCCACGGCGCGAAGCCCTTCACCGGCAAGCTCAGTGCAAAGTCCAGCCACTTCTCGGTCACGTACATGCGTTCCTCGTGGCCGGCCGAGAACGGGTTCTCGTCATCGCACTCCCACAGGCTGCTCATGGTCAGCAGGTCCTGCACGGTGGTGGCGCGCAGGCGGGGGTCGACCGCGTGCCGGGCAGTGAAGGTCGGAAAGTAGTCGTACACCCGGGCCTGCACGCCGGGCAGGGTGCCATCGCCAATGGCGGCACCGACCAGCAGCGCGGTCACGCCCTTGCTGGCCGATCGTACGTCGTGCAGGGTCTGCGCGTCGGCGCCGTTGAAGTAGCCCTCGTAGACCACATTGCCATCGACCTGCAGCAGCACGCTGCGGATCTGTTTCAGTTCATCGCTGGCGATGGCCTGCTGCAGCGCCTGCAGACGGGCCGGATCGGGGGGTGTGGCGCGGGCCGCGAAGGGCAGGGTGCAGACCGCGTAGAGCAGGGTGAGGACAGACAGGATCGAACGCATCGTCGGACTCCATCGAAAGGGAGCCCGATTGAGCCTGCGCTGCGTCTGAAGTGCTGGAAGCCGGCCTGAAGAATTCTGAAGGCCTTGTGCGACAAGGCCCGGCGCTCGCCCCTACTCGGCCTCTTCGTCCTCCCCCAGCCACCAGACCTGGCCTGGCTTCGGGTCGCTCATCGGGTGCTCGCGCTGTTCGATGGCCTCCAGCACCCGGCCGGGGGCTGCAGCGACCCACACCGCCATGAGCTTTTCCACCGCAGCCCGGCCCTGTGCGGCCACGCCGAGGTCACGTTCGCGTCTCCATTGGTCTTCATCTGGCGCCTCATCACCATGCTGGTGCGGCGTGCCGTAGCTGCAGCGGCGGCACAGTCGGCGCACGGTGGCCGTCCAGTCCTCGACCATGCCGATGCCGGGCAGCGTGATGGCCTCCAGGGCAGCGATGTCATCGGCCGAATCACACTGCACGAACACGGTGAAGGTCGCCATGTCCGATGCCTGCAAGCGCTGCATCGCGTTGAACACCGGCACTTGGCGCTCCCCGTAGGTGCGATGGCCGGTTGATGCGCCGTCGTGCAGCACGATGTCGCCGAAGCGGAAACCGCTTTCGGGCAGGGGTACGTTGTCGATGCGTGCACGCACCGGATCAATGCGGCTCATATACACCACTTCGGCATCGGACCACGGTGCCAAGCGCACGCAGGCCACGCCGAAGTTGCCCTCGATCGGGCCTTCGACCTCGGGAAGGGTGATGCCACAGCGGGCCCATTGGCGGCGTGCTTCAGCCCAGTCACCGACACCGGTGGCGGCGATGCCGGCATTCCACGCGGTGGCTTCATCGAACTCGCCGCGTAGCTGTTCCGATTGCAGGTTGTCCTGCAGTGAGGCAGCCCAGTCGCGCAGGTATTTGTGCGCCAATCCGCGCGTGTAATGCAGGTACGGCACTTCGGGAGCGAGCGCGATCAGCTCGCCGAACAGCGCCACCGCCTGCTGCAGGTCGCCCTCGCGGAAGAGGGCGTAGGCGCGTGCCTCCAGTGCCTGGCGTTCGTCGAGGATTTCGTTGTCCAGCAGGTCGCCGTCGTCGAGTGTGTCGTGGTCGGTGCTCATGTCCATGCGCGATTGAAGGTCCGCAGCTACCTTAGCCGATGCATGAGGGCCGGCGTCGGTGCGTGTCCTGCTGCAGTGCATGAGGGTCGTTGCATGACTACCGTGTTGTCGTCACTCGGCAGGGTGTGCCTGTCCACTGGACGACATGCCGCGACAACCGTCCCACAGCCCCATCGGTTTGCTAACGTGGCTGCGCCTTTGAACCGGGAGATCCCATGTTCCGCCAGACCGTGGCCGTCCTTGCCGTGCTGATTGCCGGTGCCTTGCCCATCGCCGCGCACGCCTTGCCGGCGCAGCCGCCGATCTTCGGTGCCTACTACCCAGGTGGTTCGGCCGAGCGCTACCCGGTGTCGAGCATTCCCGCCGAGCGCCTGACCCATCTGTTCTACGCGTTCTCCACCATCGAGGACGGCCGCTGCACGGTTGGTGCGGAAGCGCCGAAGAACTTCGCCGCGCTGGCTGAACTAAAAAAGGCGCATCCGCACCTGCGCACGCTGATTTCGATCGGTGGCTGGGGCGCGGGTGGGTTTTCCGATGCAGCACTGACCGAGGCCAGCCGCAAGCGCCTGGTCGACTCGTGCATGGCGCTGTTCTTCGATCGTCATGCTGGCAGTTTCGATGGCGTGGACATCGACTGGGAATTCCCGGTCAGCGGTGGGCCGAAGGAGCTGGCGCACCGCCCGCAGGATCGCGCCAACCTGACCAAGCTCGCGCAGGCGTTCCGCGCGGCACTCGACGCGGGCGGCCGCAAGGCGGGGCAGCCGATGCTGCTGACTGCAGCGCTGGCGGCCGGTCGCCTGCAGACCGATGGCCCCTACGATCCCGCGGCGAGCTATGACCTGCCGGCTTTGGCCAGGGTGTTCGATTTCATCAACCTGATGAGCTACGACATGGGCACCGGCTTCTCGGCGGTGTCGACCTTCAATGCGCCACTGCACGAGGTGTCGGCTGACCCGCTGGCGCCGGAACTGCGACGTTGGAACAACGTGGCCGGCGCGGTGCAGTACTACCGCGAGCACGGCGTGCCGGCCGACAAGCTGGTGCTGGGCGTGCCGTTCTACGGACGCGGCTTCAAGGTCACCGGCGATGCTGCCGACGGGTTGTACCAGGCCTACAGTGCTCCGGCCGATGCTGGCGACTGGCGGGTGATCAAGGCGCGTTTTCTCGACCAGCCGGGTTGGACGAAGCACTGGCAGCCGCAGGCGCAGAGCCCCTGGCTGTACAACCCGGAGCAGAAGATCTTCATCAGCTATGAAGACCCGCGCTCGATCGGCCTGCGTGCGCAGTTCGCCCGCGAGCAGGGCCTGGCCGGGGTATTCATGTGGGAGCTGACCGGCGACGACGAACAAGCCAGCCTGCTCAACGCGATGCTGGGCCCGTGGCAGAAGGCCCGCATCGGCGATTGAGTTGCATCAGGCGATGTCCGGCACAATGCCGCAACGCCATCGGCCCAACCCCGCACAGCATGTCCATGCCTGCAGCGTTACGCTGCGGGCATGATCCATCTCGAACGCTTGGACCATCTGGTCCTCACCGTCGCAGACATCGACCGCAGCTGTGATTTCTACCAGCGCGTGCTCGGCATGCAGGTCGTGCGCTTCGGCGCAGGCCGTACCGCGCTGCAGTTCGGCCAGCAGAAGATCAATCTGCATCCGGCCAGTGCCCCGCTGCAGCCGCATGCGTTACGACCCACCCGGGGCAGTGCCGATCTGTGCCTGGTCACGCGTACGGCGTCAGTCGATGTGCTGGCCCACCTGCAGGCGCAGTCCGTCGCGGTGGAGGAGGGGCCGGTTGCACGCACCGGCGCGCTGGGACCGATCGAATCGGTGTACTTCCGCGACCCGGATGGCAATCTGATCGAAGTGAGTCGGTACCCGGCCCCGGCGGACTTTCGATAGCGCCGGGCCATGCCCGGCGTAGGCTCAATCGGCCCAGACGCTGTTCGGATCGCCGTGGCGGGCACGGCGCTGGCTGGCCACCGCCAGGCGGGCGAAGCCGAAGGCCATGGCCAGCGCGATCGCATCGACCCAGAACAGCGGCCAGTGGCCGCGCGCGGCCGCGCGCCACAACCAGTCACCATTGAGTGCGCCGTGCACGACCGGCACCAGCGCGGTACTGATCGCTGCGGCCCACAGCAACTCGCGTGCGGCCTGTGCCGGCCGTCGCAGTGCTGCCCACAACGCGCACAACACCCAGCTGCCGAAGCAGGCCCAGCGGATGCCGTGGTCGACCGTGGAGGGGGCCAGCCGCTCCAGCACCAGAGCGGTGACGAATGCGACCGAGATCGCCACGCAGAGGCCGATGCAGACGCCGACCGTGGCCCGCGCCATGTTCACTCCGGCGCGTGGCTGCTGCGGCTGGCGGCGTTTGCGCCGCGACTCGATCCACAGCAGGTTGCCCGAGTAGAATAGGAAGGCGCCACCCAGGCCGAGCAGGAAGTAAAGCCAGACCACCACGCCGTTGCCGAACTCGCCGAAGTGCAGCGCATAGGCAGCGCTGAGCGTGGCATGGTTGGCGTCGCGCTGGCCGGGCAGCTGGGAAGCCAGGACGTTGCCGGTAGCCACGTCCAGCGCCACCGCGCCGAGCGGGCCGAGGGTGCCGCTGGATTCACCGGTGATCTCGATGGTGGCGTTGGCGTCGCCGGCATTGGCCAGCTTCAGGTAGGCCGGCTCGAAACTGGCCACACCCTGTGCCCGCGCGACTTCCAGTGCCCGTGCATGCAGCACGCGCAGGCTGCCCGGCGGCGCCGGGACGCCAGTGGCCTCGCGCACCGGTGCGGTGTCCATCGCCGTCGGCACTGCCTGCAGCGCCTTGCCGTCGTAGATCAACGGATTGAGCAGTGCCATCTGCACGAATACCAGGCAAAGCAGAGCGCCGGTCACCGCGAACATCAGGTGGAAGGGCAGGCTGAGCACGCCGATCACGTTGTGCGCGTCCTGCCACAACTGCTTGAGATTGCGGCCGGGACGCAGTGCGAACAGGTCGCCGAACAACTTCGGCAGGTGGATCACCAGGCCGCTGAGCAGGGCCATGCCATACAGCAGGCTGACGATGCCCATGACGTAGATGCCGGCCACCGGCAGGCCGAGGCTGTAGTGCAGTTCGTTGACCAGTTCGGCCAGCCCGGTCTGCGGCGGCGTCGGACTGCCGGCGATCTGCCCTGGCCAGGCGTAGCGCCAACTGCCGTCGTCCGCCTGCCAGTACGCCAGCGGTTGCGGGTGTTCAGCGCCGGGGAAGGTCATTCCGATGTGGCGGCGCGCCTCCGGATGCGCGGCCAGCACGTCTTCCAGCAGGTACTGTGCGTCGTCCAGGCCTGCCGGCAATGCGCTGGCTGCGCCCGGGGTCTGCCATAGCGGCAGGTCGTGGTGGAACAGGGTCAGTGCACCGGCATAGAAGGCTACGAACAGGCCGAAGCCGGCGACCAGGCCGACCCAGGTGTGCAGGGTGGTGAACGTGCGCAGGGTCTGCGAACTGAACTTCATGGGGTGTGTCTCATTGCACCGCGCCGGTGAGGCGCAGCAGCCCGAGCGCGGCAAAGCCGACGGCGGCACTGCCCGCCAGCACCAGCCAGGCGCGCAGCGCACTGCGGAAGCTGAATGCCCACAGGGCGGCCAGCATCCATAGCGGGATGAAAGCGATCAGGGTGGGGACCAGGGCACGCTGCCAGGGGCCGGGCGGCAGCCACGCCAGCAGGCCGGTTACAGCGGCTGCCAGGAAGAAGCCGGCAACAATGCCGGCGAAGGCGCGCGGCCACATCAGGGCGACTCCGTGCCGGGACGATGCCAGGCGGCCAGTGCCGGCAGCAGCATCGCCGCCAGCATCCAGGTGCACAGCATCGCCACCAGGCCGGCAGCAAATCCGAGCTCGGCCATCCACAGCCACAGCGCGGCAACGGCCGCGACCAGGCCGATCTGCCGCCCGAGGCGGCCGGCGCGGCGCAGGCGTGGCCAGCGGCAGTGCGTCGAGGCGGCATAGAACGCCAGCGCCGAGAACATCGCTGCCAGCATGCCCAGGCTGCAGAAGCCGAGCGTGGAAAGGCCGACGGTGATCATTGCGCGCGACCGGCGCCGCAGCGGGCGGGCGAACGCGGGGCACGGGCGGGGCCGGCGGGAGCCGGTCGGAGCGGGTGGCGCATCACGGGGTCCTGGGGGAAGCGGGCAGGCTGGCACGGGGCGACCTGCGCCGACATGGTAATCATTGCAATTTGACGCCGCCAGCGAAGCCCATTCAGCGGGCCGTACGGTAGCCCTTGGGCTTTCCCGTGCGCTGGTTTAAGATCATTGTTGAATCCTGACTGGAACAAGGTGGCCCGCGCCCAGCGCCGGCCGAGCGTGCGACATGAGCACTACCACCGCCCACTGTTGACCTGCCCCCGAAGGCCCGAGTTCCCGGCGCCCTCGCGGCGCTTTTTTATTGCCCGGGCGCTGGCCCGGAACCGCTTTCCAGCCCGCCCGCGCGGGCCCCGCACGAAGCCACTGCGATGATCAACATTACTCTTCCCGACGGCAGCCGCCGCGAATTCGAAAACCCCGTCAGCGTCATGGACGTTGCCCAGTCGATCGGTGCCGGCCTGGCCAAGGCCACCATCGCCGGTTCGGTCGATGGTGTGCTGGTCGATGCCAGCGATGTCATCGACCACGATGCCAGCCTGCGCATCATCACCGCCAAGGACGAGGAGGGCGTGGAAATCATCCGCCATTCCTGTGCACACCTTGTTGGCCACGCCGTCAAGCAGCTGTACCCGGACGTGAAGATGGTGATCGGTCCGGTGATCGCCGAGGGTTTCTATTACGACATCTATTCCGAGCGCCCATTCACGCCCGAAGACATGGCTGCGATCGAAAAGCGCATGGGCGAGCTGATCGCCCAGGACTACGACGTCATCAAGAAGGTGACGCCGCGCGCCGAGGTGGTCGAGATCTTCAAGGCCCGTGGCGAGGACTACAAGCTGCGCCTGATCGAGGACATGTCCGACGATATCCAGGCGATGGGCATGTACTACCACCAGGAGTACGTGGACATGTGCCGCGGCCCGCACGTGCCGAACACGCGTTTCCTGAAGGCCTTCAAGCTGACCCGCATTTCCGGTGCCTACTGGCGTGGTGATGCGCAGAACGAGCAGCTGCAGCGCATCTACGGCACCGCCTGGGCCGACAAGAAGCAGCTCGAGGCGTACATCAAGCGCATCGAGGAAGCCGAGATGCGCGACCACCGTCGCATCGGCAAGCAGCAGGACCTGTTCCACCTGCAGGAAGAGGCCCCGGGCCTGGTGTTCTGGCACCCGAAGGGCTGGGCGCTGTGGCAGGTGGTCGAGCAGTACATGCGCAAGGTGTACCGCAGCACCGGCTACGGCGAAGTGCGCTGCCCGCAGATCCTGGACGTGTCGCTGTGGCAGAAATCGGGCCACTGGGACAACTACCAGGACGCGATGTTCTTCACCGAATCGGAGAAGCGTACCTACGCGCTCAAGCCGATGAACTGCCCGGGCCACGTCCAGGTGTTCAACCAGGGCCTGCACAGCTACCGCGACCTGCCGATCCGCTATGGTGAGTTCGGCGCCTGCCACCGCAACGAGCCATCTGGCGCGCTGCACGGCATCCTGCGCGTGCGTGGTTTCACCCAGGACGACGGGCACGTGTTCTGCACCGAAAACCAGGTCGAGGCCGAAGTGACCGCGTTCCACCAGCAGGCGCTGGCGGTGTACCAGCACTTTGGCTTCGATGAGATCCAGGTCAAGATCGCCTTGCGACCGGAATCGCGCCTGGGTGACGACGCCACCTGGGACAAGGCCGAAGCCGCGCTGCGCTCGGCACTGTCCAGCAATGGCGTGGAATGGCAGGAGCTGCCGGGCGAGGGCGCCTTCTACGGCCCGAAGATCGAGTACCACCTGAAGGACGCCATCGGCCGTACCTGGCAGCTGGGCACGATGCAGGTCGACTTCATGATGCCCGGCCGCCTCGGCGCGGAGTACGTGGACGAGAACAGCCAGAAGAAGCACCCGGTCATGCTGCACCGGGCCATCGTCGGCTCGATGGAGCGCTTCCTGGGCATCCTGATCGAGCACCATGCAGGGCAGTTCCCGGCCTGGCTGGCGCCGACCCAGGTGGTGGTGGCCAATATCACCGACGCCCAGGCTGAATACGTCTCGGACGTGACCAAAACCCTTGCGGATCAAGGCTTCCGCGTCAGCGCGGATTTGCGTAACGAGAAGATCGGCTATAAGATTCGCGAGCACACGCTGCAGCGCGTGCCGTACCTGCTGGTCATCGGTGACCGCGAGAAGGAAAACGGCGCTGTGGCGGTGCGTACGCGTTCTGGCGAAGATCTCGGCAGCATGAGCCTCCAGGCCTTCATCGAGCGGCTCCAGGCCGAGGGCGCGTAAGCAAAGGTCCGGCCCGTGCGCATTGGCGCCCGGGCCGGGTTCGACACCCTTGGGAGATCGCAATATCAGTACCCCTGACAACAAACAGAACCGCAAGAATCAGGAAATCCGTGTGCCGCGCGTCCGCGTGATCGGCAGTGACGGAGAAATGATCGGCGTGTTGACGCGTGACGAAGCGTTGTCCATGGCCGAAGATGAGGGCCTGGACCTGGTCGAGATCCAGCCGCAGGCCGACCCGCCGGTCTGCAAGATCATGGACTTCGGCAAGTTCAAGTTCGAAGCGCAGAAGAAGGCCAGCGAGGCCAAGAAGAAGACCAAGCAGGTCGAGATCAAGGAAGTGAAGTTCCGTCCGGTCACGGACGAGGGCGACTACCAGATCAAGCTGCGCAAGATGCGCGGTTTCCTTGAAGAAGGCGACAAGATCAAGGTCAACATCCGCTTCCGTGGCCGTGAAATGAGCCACCAGGAACTGGGTCGCGAGATGGCCAACCGGATCGAGTCCGATCTGGGTGAAGACATCGTCATCGAGTCCCGTCCGCGCCTGGAAGGGCGTCAGATGGTCATGATGATCGCGCCGAAGAAGAAGACCTGAGGCCTGACGGGCTGCCTTCCGGGGCGCCTGGCGGCTGAATGGAAAGGCAAAAGGGCGCCGCTGGCGCCCTTTTGCCTTTGTGCGGGCGGCTCCGCCGCCTGCGATGTGAAGACCGGCGTGAAATGGGTGGCAGGGGCTGGTGATGGCCCCTGTTTGCCTGTATCATGCCCGGCTCGACCCACCCAGGACGGGTCGTACGCCGATCATGGCAGGACGGAAAGAGCGGCCCAGGCCGCCGCCAGATCAGTCAGAAACCAGGGTCATATCCCATCAAGGACATTGCAATGCCCAAGATCAAGACCAACCGGGCAGCGGCCAAGCGTTTCCGCAAGACCGCCTCGGGCAAGTACAAGTGCGGCCACGCCAACCGTAGCCACATCCTCACGAAGAAAGCGACCAAGCGTAAGCGTAATCTGCGTCAGACGGGCCATGTCCGTGCAGAAGACGCAGGCCGTCTGGACCGCATGCTCCCTTACCTCTGAGGAACTGAAAAATGGCACGAGTTAAGCGTGGCGTACAGGCGCGTCGCCGCCACAAGAAAATTCTGGATCTCGCCAAGGGCTATTACAACGCCCGTCGCAAGGTCTTCCGCGTTGCCAAGCAGGCGGTCATCAAGGCACAGCAGTACGCCTACATCGGCCGTAAGCAGAAGAAGCGCAACTTCCGTTCGCTGTGGATCACCCGCATCAATGCGGCTGCCCGCATCAATGGTCTGAGCTACAGCCGCTTCATGAACGGTCTGCTGAAGGCCGGCATCACCCTGGATCGCAAGGTCCTGGCTGACATCGCCGTGCACGACGCAGCCGGCTTTACCGCACTGGCCGAAAAGGCCAAGGGCGCGCTGGCGGCATAAGTCCTTCCCGATGCCGTAACCGTTCCTCGGAACGGTGTCAGGTCAAGGCAATGCATGGGGAAGGGCGCAAGTCCTTCCCCATTCTTTTTTGGGTCCCGGCGTGGCCACAGCGGCAGCGCGGGGACGGCGGTGGCGACAGGGGTCGGCCCTTCGCGCATCGCGATGGCAGATCGACTGGAGTTCCGGCCCCCCATGAGCGACATCCAATCCCTCACCACCCAGGCGCTGGCCGATGTGGCCGCCGCACAGAGCCCCGACGTGCTGGAACAGCTGCGCGTGGCCCTGCTTGGCAAGAGCGGCAGCATCACTTCGCAGCTCAAGCAGCTCGGCGCGTTGCCGGCTGACGAGCGCAAGGCTGCCGGTGAAGCCATCAACCAGGCCCGCGATGCGCTGAGTCACGCGCTGGGCGAGCGCAAGGCGGTATTGGAAGACGCCGCACTGGACGCGCGCCTTGCCGCCGAATCGATCGACATCACCCTGCCGGGCCGCAGCGCCGAGCGCGCCGGCCTGCATCCGATCACCCGCACCCTTGAGCGCATCACCGGCATCTTCGGCCGGCTGGGCTACGAGCTGTCGGAAGGGCCGGAGATCGAGGATGACTGGCACAACTTCGAGGCGCTGAATTTCCCGCCGCACCACCCGGCGCGCGCCATGCACGACACCTTCTACTTTGGCGACGGCCGTCTGCTGCGCACGCACACCTCCGGTGTGCAGGTGCGCTACATGGGCGACCACGCGCCGCCGCTGCGCATGATTGCCGCCGGCAAGGTGTACCGCAGCGACAGCGACCAGACCCATTCGCCGATGTTCCACCAGGTGGAAGGCCTGCTGGTTGATGAGCATTCGACCTTCGCCGACCTGAAGGGCACGCTGGCCGAGTTCGTACGCGCGTTCTTCGAGCGCGATTTCGAAATGCGTTTCCGCCCCAGCTACTTCCCGTTCGTTGAACCGGGCGCGGAAGTGGACATCGCCTGGCAGCAGCCCGATGGCAGCACCCGCTGGCTGGAAGTGCTCGGCTGCGGCATGGTTCATCCGAACGTGCTGCGCAATGTCGGCATCGATCCGGAGCGCTACACCGGCTTCGCCTTCGGCATGGGCGTGGAGCGCTTCGCGATGCTGCGCTACGGCGTCAACGATCTGCGCGCGTTCTTCGAGAACGACGTGCGGTTCCTGAAACAGTTCGCGTAAACCACCAGGTAGCGCCGGGCCATGCCCGGCGGACTCAACAACGCAGGCCCAGGCGCATGCGCCGGGCCCACCAGGGTGACACCATGAAATTCTCCGAAAACTGGCTGCGCAGCCACGTCCCGACCAGCGCATCGCGCGAAGAACTGAGCGCGGTGCTGACCGCCATCGGCCTGGAAGTGGAGGAAGTGACTGCGCTGGGCGAAGGCCTTGATCACGTGGTCGTGGCACGCATCGTCGAAGCGGTGCGCCACCCGGAGGCCGACCGCCTGCAGGTGTGCAGGGTCGATGCCGGGCAGGGCGAGCTGCTGCAGATCGTCTGCGGTGCACCGAACGCACGCCCGGGCCTGGTCGCGCCGTTGGCGATGGTCGGTGCGCAGATCGGTGAGCTGAAGATCAAGCCGGCCAAGCTGCGCGGCGTCGAGTCCAACGGCATGCTGTGCTCGGCCAAGGAGCTGGGCCTGGACAACGATGCCTCCGGCCTGTTGGAACTGCCGGACGACGCGCTGGTCGGCCAGACCCTGGTCGAGTACCTGGGCCTGCCGGACGCCAGCATCGAGATCAAGCTGACCCCGAACCGCGCCGACTGCTTCAGCCTGCGCGGTATCGCCTACGACGTCGCCGCGGCCACCCGCAGCGACGTGCTGGATTTCACCGCCGAGGCGATTCCCGCCGTCGGCAGCCGTGAGTTGGCCATCCAGCTCGATGCCGGCGCCGAGGCGCCGCGCTACCTCGGTCGTGTCATCGAAGGTGTCAACGCCGCCGCCAAGACTCCGCTGTGGATGGCCGAGCGCCTGCGCCGCAGTGGCGTGCGCCCGGTCTCGCTGCTGGTCGACATCACCCAGTACGTGATGCTGGAGCTGGGCCAGCCGATGCATGCTTACGACCTCGGTACTCTGCAGGGCAGCATCGCCGTGCGCCGTTCGCGCGCCGGCGAGAGCCTGAAGCTGCTGGACGGCCGCGACGCCGCGCTGGACGACAGCTTCCTGGTGGTCACCGACGCCGATCGTGCGGTCGGTCTGGCCGGCCTGATGGGCGGCTTCGACACCCGTGTCACCGACGCCACCACCGCCGTGTTCCTGGAGGCCGCGCACTTCGCTCCGGCCGCGATCATGGGCCGCGGTCGCAAGCTGGGTCTGCACACCGATGCCGGCCATCGCTTCGAGCGCGGCGTCGACCCGGCACTGCCGCGCACCGCCATCGAATACGCCACCCGCCTGGTGCTGGACCTGGCCGGCGGTACCCCGGCAGCGGTCACCGAGGCCGTGCGCGCCGGCGACCTGCCGAAGCCGGCGACGATCGTGCTGCGCCGCGCCCGCATCACCCGCGTGCTTGGTATCACCATCGACGATGCCGAAGTCGAACGCATCCTCCGCGCGCTGGGCATGGACGTCGTTGCGACCGGCGATGGCTGGCAGGTCACGGCGCCGAGCCGCCGTTTCGACATCGCCATCGAGGAAGACCTGATCGAAGAGCTGGCCCGCATCCACGGCTACGAGCAGATTCCGACCACGCTGCCGGGCGGTGCCTCGCGCGTGGCGATGCCGAGCGAGACCCAACTGGACGCGCTGAGCGTGTGTCGCCAGCTGATCGCCCGTGACCAGCAGGAAACCGTGAACTTCGCCTTCGTCGACGATGCGCTGCTGACCCAGTGGCAGCTGCGCGACAACCTGGTGCCGCTGGCCAACCCGCTGTCGGCCGAACTGGCGGTGATGCGCCCGTCGCTGCTGCCGGGCCTGGTCGCCACGCTCGGTCGCAACGCTGCCCGCCAGCTGGGCCGCGTGCGCCTGTTCGAGATTGGTCGGGTATTCGCCCGGCAGGCCGGTGACGGGCAACCGGCACCGCTGGAAACCCCGCGCGTGGCCGCTGCGGTCTGCGGTGAAGCGCAGGCGGTGCAGTGGGGCCTGCCGACCCGCAAGGTCGATTTCCATGACCTGAAGGGCGACCTGGAATCGCTGGCCGCCGCCAGTGGCGCGGTACTGGAGTTCCGCCCGTCGGACCGTGCCTACGGTCACCCGGCACGTTCGGCCGAGGTGTTCCGCGACGGCGTGGCGATCGGCTGGATCGGCCAGGTCCACCCGCGGCTGGCCAGGGCGATGGACATCGAAGCCGATGTCTATGCCTTCGAACTGGACCTGGAGCCGCTGTCCGCCCGCCGCCTGCCGCGTGCCGGCGAGCTGTCGCGCTTCCCGGCGGTGCGCCGCGACCTGGCGTTCCTGGTGCCTGAGCAGGTGGCCTGGGCCGAGCTGGCGGCGACTGTCCGCCAGGCCGCTGGGCCGCTGCTGCGCGACCTGAACCTGTTCGACCGCTATGTCGGCCAGGGCGTCGAGCCGGGATTCAAGAGTCTCGCTATGGGCTTGATTTTGCAGGACAAGTCGCGCACTCTGACGGACCGCGACGTGGATGCGGTGGTGGCCGAGGCGGTCACTGCCATCGAGCGTGAACACCACGCCCGGATCCGCGGCTGAGCGGGCAGCACTCGGGGGTAGCAGGCAATGGCATTGACCAAGGCGGAGATGGCGGAAAAGCTGTTCGACGAAGTCGGTCTGAACAAGCGGGAAGCCAAGGAATTCGTCGACGCGTTTTTCGATGTGCTGCGTGAAGCATTGGAACAGGGACGTCAGGTGAAGCTGTCGGGCTTCGGTAATTTCGATCTGCGGCGCAAGAACCAGCGCCCGGGTCGCAACCCCAAGACCGGCGAGGAAATTCCGATTTCCGCCCGTACGGTGGTCACCTTCCGTCCGGGCCAGAAGCTCAAGGAGAGGGTGGAAGCTTATGCTGGATCCGGGCAGTAACCGCGAACTACCGCCGATCCCGGCCAAGCGCTACTTCACCATCGGTGAGGTCAGCGAGCTGTGCGACGTCAAGCCGCACGTCCTGCGCTACTGGGAAACCGAGTTTCCCAGCCTTGAGCCGGCCAAGCGCCGAGGCAACCGTCGCTACTATCAGCGCCACGACGTGCTGATGGTGCGGCAGATCCGCAGCCTGCTGTACGAACAGGGCTACACCATCGGTGGTGCGCGTCTGCGTCTGGATGGCCCCGATGCCCGCGAGGAATCGGCATTGAGCAACCAGATCATCAAGCAGGTGCGCATGGAGCTGGAAGAAGTGCTGCAGTTGCTGCGCCGCTGACCCCATTTCCATCGTAATCCGCTATACTTCACGGCCCGCCGCACTGGCGGGCACATCGCAGCATCAGTCGGGGCGTAGCGCAGCCTGGTAGCGCATCTGCCTGGGGGGCAGAGGGTCGTCGGTTCGAATCCGGCCGTCCCGACCACTTTGATGAACCAAGAAGCCTGCGCAGCGATGCGTGGGCTTTTTTGTGCGTGTGGCAGAGGCCGATCATGCACCCGCGAAGCGGTAGATCAGCTCCGGGTCGCCTTCGTCCAATCCGTGTACGATGCCGCTGTCGATGAAGCCCGACGCAGCGAGCAGACGCTGCATGCCGATGTTGGAGGCATTGGTCGAGGTGAACAGTTTGCGCCGGCCATGCAATGCGATGGTCTGGAGTAGCAGTGCGGTACCGATGCCTTGGCCGCGCTGTGCGTGCGCCACCATCAGCATTTCGATGAAGGCTTCGCCGAAGAAGTGGTGATGAATGACCAGGTAGCCGACGGCCTTGCCGTTTTGCTCGGCAACCTGCACGCCGCCGCGTGCCAGCCAATCGCCGATCTGCATGGCCCGGCTTGGATCGATGGCGGCCACGCTGTCGAGCGCAATCAAGGCATCGGCGTCCTGGATGCTGCCGTCACGCAGGTGTGCGGAGTGGGAAGTCCGGTTCATCGCCGGCGCAGCTGCAGCAACAGGCCGCCGCCCGACACAAAGCAGGCGAGCAGGACGGCGATCGACAGCGGCAGGTGGAATTCATTGCGACCGAACAGGGCAAACGCCAGATGGATCAGCGCCGTGCCAATACCGAGCGCGCCACAAACCAGCGCATGGCCGCGCGCCGACGATGTGCCCAGCAGGGTCTGGCGATAACCCCAAAGCACGAAGCCGATCGCAAGCAGGTTGAACAGCAGGAAGCCTTGGATGCCACCGGGCACATGGAACATGGCCCATTCCTGCCAGAACGCAGCGTCGATCTGATGCAGGATCAACGCCAACAGCGTCGCCAGATACCATCGTTCCATGTCGCGCTCCCTGCCATGTACAGGCCATAGTCTATCGGCTCTGTCCCACACGCATGCCTACCCGCCGCAGCCAGCGCGTGCTCGGCAGTCAATACACCCGGAACTCGGCCCGGCAGCCGTCGCTCACCCACACGCCGTGGCGGTCCCAGCCCCAGTTGCGATCCTCGATGCAGGTCGTCACCGACTTCTGTTTGACCAGGCGCACGTCGCGACGAACACGGATGCGGCATTCCTTTTCCTTCTTTTCATAGGACTCGCAGACCAGGCGTTCGCCGTCGTCGTCGCGGTCCCGGCCGCGCCCGGGCCAGCGTCCGCGCCCCTGTTCGTCGGCAACGAACTCGGCGCGGCAGCCATCGGTGACCCACAGCATGCGACGGCTCTGGCCCCAGTTCCTGTCCTCGACGCAGCGGGTGACCGAGAGCTGCTTTGCCGGGCGCATGCGGCCCTCGATCGGGCACTGCTGGGTCTTGTTGAACTGGGATTCGCAGCGCAGCGGTGGAACGTGATCGGTGTCGTAGTCCTGGGCGGCCACGGCGGTGGCGGCCAGCAGCAGGGCAAGGGCGGTGCCGGCGATCGGCAGCAGCAGGCGATGGGTCATGTGGAGCCTCGGGTGGGGAACGGGTGGCAAGAATGGCCCAGCCCGGGGCTGCCGGAACGGATCGTTCCGGCGATGGCTCAGTGGGGATTTAGTAGTGCGCGCCAGCCCATGCAGGGGCTTACATCCCGTATCATCGCTGCACATCCGATCGCATCGGCTTACACCTTCTTACATGTCTCCCACGCCTGTCGGCACAGCCTGTGGCTGTCGTCACTGGCGTGCGGGCGGCCTGCGGAGGACGATGCGCGGACCACGACGACCACAGGGGGTTGCGTTGATCAGCAGTACCGTCATTCATCGCTCGGCCGACGCAGGCGGCGCCGAGGTGCGGGTCCTGGACACCACGTTCAAGGGCAAGCATGTGTTCATCGCCTGGGGCCTGCGCGGGCCGGAACTGACCCGCAGCGCAGACCCGGCTGCCACCGTGGCTGCGCGCAAGGCGTTGCACGCCGAGGCCGGCCACAGCGAAGGACCGCGCAGTCCGGAAGTGTTCATCGCCAACCAATCGGCGGTGGCGATCACCGTCTATCGGCTGCTTACCGAAGCGCGCTCCGGCGATGCCATCTTCTTCCTGTGTGATTCGCAGGCGGTGGTCGATTGGCTCATCACCGCGCTGGAAGTGCAGGGCGCGGACTGATTCCGGGCCCTGTCCGGTATCGGTTCAGGCCAGTGCCGCGTCCACCGCGGCCAGCGCATGCAGGGTGGTGGTATCGAACAGCGGCACGGCGCTGTCCTCCGTTCGCACCAGCAGCATGATCTCGGTGCAACCGAGGATGATCGCTTCGGCACCGCGCTCGACCAGGCGTGCGATCACGTCGACATAGACCTGTCGCGAGCGATCACTGACCACGCCGGCGATCAGTTCCTGGTAGATGATGTCGTGCACGCTGCGACGATCATCGGCATCGGGGACCAGTACCTCCAGGCCGAAGCGATCCTGCAGCCGGCCGCGGTAGAAGTCCTGTTCCATGGTGAAGGCGGTGCCCAGCAGGCCCACCCTGCGTATGCCCGACTGCACGATGGCAGATGCGGTCGGGTCGGCGATATGCAGCAGCGGCAGCGGGCAGGCGGCCTCGATACGGTCGGTCAGCTTGTGCATCGTGTTGGTGCAGATCAGCAGCAGGTCAGCACCGCCGGCCTGCAGCCGCCGTGCGGCGTCGACCATGTGGTCGCCCAGTGCATCCCAGTCGCCGTCGTGCTGCAGCTGCTTGATGCCGGCGAAATCCACCGACCACAGCAGCAGCTGCGCCGAATGCGCGCCTCCCAGGCGCTGCCGCACCTCCTCGTTGATGAGCCGGTAGTACTGCGCCGAGCTTTCCCAGCTCATACCGCCGATCAGGCCCAGGGTTTTCATGCGCAGCTCCATGCCAGGGGCCGTCATTGCAGCACAGATGGCGTCCGGGTGCCGATGGCCGGGATCTGTAACCCTTGTATCCACGCCGCGCTGTATGTGCCGCTGATGGTGGCAACCGCTTAAGCTGGCGGGGTTTCCTGGAGCGACTGAAGAAATGGCCCTGCATACCTGGTGGTGGTTCCTGGCCACGGTCTTTGTGCTGTGCGGTACACCTGGCCCGAACATGCTGCATATCCTTGGCCGCAGCGTCGGGCTCGGCTTCCGCGGCAGCGTGCCGGCGATGGCCGGTTGCCTGCTGGCGATGCTGCTGGTGCTGGCAGCGTCCGCGGCCGGCCTGAGTGCGCTGCTGCATTCCTCGCCGATGCTGTTCGATGTGCTGCGCTACCTGGGCGTGGCCTACCTGGCGTGGCTGGGCCTGAAGGCGTGGCGCGACAGCTGCCGGCCTGCACCGCCGGTGACGACCGATGCCGCACTGCCGACGATGCCGGTACATGGTGCGTGGACGGTGTTCCGTGGCGGTCTTCTGGTGGGCCTGAGCAACCCCAAGCTGCTGCTGTTCGCGGCGGCGTTCCTGCCGCAGTTCGTCGATCCGTCGCGCGGCCAGGCGCTGCAGTACAGCGTGCTTGTCACCACCTTCGCTGCCTGCGAGCTGTTCTGGTACGTGATGTATGCCGCCGGAGGCCATGGCCTGCGCCGCTGGTTGGCCAAGCCCTTCGCACGGCGCTGGTTCGAGCGGCTGGTGGGCAGCGTGTTCCTGGCTTTCGCGGTGGCGCTGCTGCGCTTCCGGCCGCGCTGATTCACGCCGCGCACGCGGCCTGTTCACGACTGCCGCATCGGCCACGGCCTAGCCTGATCATCCAGTACGCAGTCCCCGTGGGGAAAGGATTGACATGATCAAGTGGGCCATCATCTTCGCCATCATCGGCGTCATCGCGGGCGTGCTCGGTTTCGGCGGCATTGCCGGCGCCGCGGTCGGCATCGCCAAGTTCCTGTTCTGGGCTGGCATCATCATCGCCGTGGTGCTGTTCCTGCTCGGCATGACCGTAGCGAAGAAGGTCAGCTAGCGTTGACCGCGCAGCAGCGTGCTCAGTGTGCGCTGCTGTGCGAGAACAGGTTGATCACCAGCACACCGGCACAGATCAGCCCGATGCCGATCAGCGCCGGTGCATCCAGGCGTTGCTTGAAGACCACCAGCCCGATCAGCGAGATCAGCACGATGCCGACACCGGACCAGATCGCATAGGCGATGCCGGTGGGGATCGACTTCATCGTCACTGACAGCAGATAGAAGCACAGGCCGTAACCGACCAATGCGCCCAGTGTCGGTGCTAGGCGGCTCATGCCATCGGACGCCTTCAACAGCGAGGTGGCGATCACTTCCAGCACGATCGCAGCGGCAAGACAGGCGTAAGGGCTCATTGCAGGCTCCGGCTCACAACGGGTCGCACAACTTCAGGGCCTGCTCGGCCATGGCCAGCGCGTTGAGGCGCTCTTCTTCGTCCAGCGGCCGGCCGTAGGCGGTAGCCCAGTAGCCGTCGGCGGCGCAGCGCGCGGCATACAACCGTGCATCGTTGGCCTCGTCAGGGAATTCGGCCAGCATGGCGCGCTTCCAGGTGCGCCAGTGCGCGAGCAGGGCCGGCTCCATCAGATTGCCGAGGGTCAGGCCGATGTCGTTGTCTTCTTCCTGCTGCAGCAGGTGTTCGAAGTTGGCCTGCACATAGGCACGGCTGAAGCAGCCATGGCCAGGTGCGCTCTGCAGCAGCAGGGCGCGCACGCGTGCTTCGAATTCGCCGATGAGTGCGCCGATGGCTTCATCGACCAGTGCCTGCTTGCTGCTGAAGTGGTGGAACAGCGCGCCCTTGCTGACACCGGCGGCGTGGGCCACGTCCTGCACGGTCAATGCGGCCAGGCCATCTCGGCCGATCACTTCAATGGTGGCCTGCAGCAGTGACTGGCGCACGCTGTCGGGCGCCTTGCGGCGCGAGCGGGAGGGGGATGCGGACATGATGGGAAGAAACCGACTGGACGGTACGATTGTAGCGCAGGCCTGCAGATGCGCCGCGCCGCGCTGCCGGCCGCGGCCGGCAGCTTCCGGTCAATCGTCGATCCGAGCGAAGCGGGGTTGCGGCCCGTGTTCGCCGGGCACCTGTTCGACGAACATAGGGTACGGCCGCACCCACAGGCCGCCCTGGCCATAAAGGGCGCGATACAGCACCAGTGGCTCCAGCGTCTCGCTGCTGCGGACGATGTCGATCACTTCGTACTCGCCGCCCTTGAAATGGCGATAGCGACCCGGTGCGAGGGTCGGCAGTGGGCTCAGCTCAGCCATGGCGCCTGCGGCTCACTTGCGGGCCGGGCTGGCCGGCTTCGCACAGTAGGTATCGATGGCCTCGGCGGTATTGGCCAGGCCGTGGGCCTTGGCCAGTTCCCACGGACGCTCGCAGCGCTGGCTGTGTTCGCACCACTGGTAGCCGGCCGAGCCGATGCAGCCGTGGGCGTCGCGGTCACCGCCGACCATCGGTGTGGCCGGCGCGGCCGCTGCCGCGTCAGCGCGCGCAGCTGCCTTGTCCTGGCTCGCGCAGGCGGCCAGGAGCATCAGGACGGGAATCAGGAGAAGTGCTTTCATCGGGCTGGCTCCGTGCCTAAAGCGACAGTGTCTGTCGCAAATAACCCTTCAGCAAGCGCTCTCTACACGACGGCGCGGATCAGTTCCTCGATCAGCACCAGATAGCTGGCCACGAAGTAGAACTTAAGAAGCGTTGAACGCTGCTGGAAAAAGAAGGTGCGCATGTGGAAGGGGCCCCTGTTGGTGACAGTAGTGTGAAGCCGTGCTGACTCCGTGACAAGGATCACGAAATGAATTCGGTAAATGGACTCAGCGATGTGAGGGCAGGGGTGACCGACCGAATCCCGAGGCATTTTCGTACAAATCTGATAGGCCATTCCTGAGGCGCTCGCTAGCCTGACGGGATACTGGCGGTAGGACCCGCCGACGGATCTTCGAACCCCCGGGAGCCTTTCATGGTCATTACTATCCGATGCAACCACCAGCACTGGTCCGTGCTGGACCCGCACGCGCCTGATGCCGCCCGTTATGCGCGCGGTGCCGACGCGTTCGACGCCGCCGCCGCACTGGCCCTGGAGCACCACCGTCGTACCGGCCAGCCCAGTCGGGTGCGGGTCGAAGCACTCGGTAATGCCGTGGACGCGCTCATCGTCGAATGACGCCCAGGCGACGCCGGTGCGGTCAGCCGCGGTTGGGTTGTTTGAATGGGGAAAGAACCGTCTTTGCGCGCCCCCTGTGCGCCGCGTCGGGAATCACTGATGCTTGCGCCATCGTATTCATCTGGAGATATCGATGGGCAAGGCACTCCCCTGGCGCACCCTGGCCTGCACCCTGTTGCCGATGCTGGCAGCCGCCGGTGGCGCACAGGCGCAGAGCTATGGCTACGGTTATGACGATGATCGCTATGGCGGTCGCCAAGGCAGTGGCATCGTGCGCTGCGAGTCGATCAAGAACCGCAGCAATGAGTGCCGTCTGGAAGGCCGGGCCCGGATGATCCGCCAGTTGTCGGGTTCGCCGTGTGTCGAGGGTGAGACCTGGGGCCAATCGCGCTACGGGATATGGGTCACCCAAGGTTGCCGTGCCGAGTTTGTCGGCGAATACCGCCGCGGTGGGGGCTGGGGCAATGGCGGCGGTTGGGGCAACGGCAACGGTTGGGGTGGCGGCGAGGTCGTCACCTGCCATTCCAACGGCCACCGCCAGGAGTACTGCGAAGCCCGCATCCGCCGTGGCGTGCGCATGGTCCGCCAGGATTCGCGCAGCGCCTGCATCGAAGGCCAGACCTGGGGCTGGGACCGTCGCGGCATCTGGGTCAGCAATGGTTGCCGGGCCCAGTTCCAGGTGAACTGAGCGTCCCCCTCGAAAATCAGAATAATCTGATACAGCTCACATTTTGAACAACGTATCTTCTGCGATCAGGGAGTCTTCGGGTGTCCCTGATCTGCAACGACAGTCCGTGCCGTTATCGGTGCGGTCGTACGCCAACGTCGATACGCTGCCTCAAGGAGTGAGCCGCATGTTGATCCGCCTGCAATGCGAACAGCGCCAATGGCGCGTGCTGCACCCGGACAGGCCGGAGCCGATCGAGTTCCGTGATGGCGCCCGCGCCTACGATTTCGCCGAAACCCTCGCACGCCTGCACTTTGTCGATACCGGGCAGCGCGCGGCGGTGCGCGTGGAGGCCAGTGGTGCATTCGTGGAGGCGGTCAGCTACGGCTGAGGGCCGGGGCGCGTTTTCGGGGTTCCGCCATCCACGCATGGCGTGGATATATTCCGGTCCGCAGTAGACCCACGCCGTGCGTGGATCCACCAGGCGGTGCTGGCCGGCCTCAGCCGGCCGCGCTCAGCGGCGGGGTACCGGTCACCAGTTGCGGCCAGCGCTTGAGCACTGCCGCGCGGATGCCGGCGGCATCGATACCCGCTTCAGCCAGCAGGTCCTCGCGGCTGGCGTGGTGCTGGTAGCTGTCGGGCAGGCCCAGGTGCAGGATCGGGCGCTGCACGCCCTCGGCATTGAGCAGCTCGCCGACGCCGGAACCGGCACCACCGGCCACCACGTTGTCTTCGATCGTCACCAGGCCCTCGTGCTGGGCGGCGACAGCCAGCACCAGCTCGCGGTCAAGCGGCTTGATGAAGCGCATGTTGACCACGCTCAGGCCCAGTTCGCGGCCGACCTGTTCGGCCGCAGCCACGGTGCTGCCGAAGGCGAGCAGGGCGATACGGCTGCCCTGCAGGCGCAGCTCGCCCTTGCCGATCGGCAGCGTGGACAGGTCGTTGCCGGCGGCCACGCCGGTGCCGGTACCACGCGGATAGCGTACAGCGGCCGGGCCCGGGTGCTGCAGGCCGGTGCTGAGCATCTGCCGGCACTCGGCTTCGTTGGACGGTGCCATTACCACCAGGTTCGGCACGCAGCGCAGGAAGCTCAGGTCGAGGTTGCCGGCGTGGGTCGCGCCGTCCGGGCCGACCACGCCGGCGCGGTCGATCGCGAACAGCACGTCCAGGTCCTGGATCGCCACGTCATGCACCAGCTGGTCGTACGCGCGCTGCAGGAAGGTGGAATAGATCGCCACCACCGGCTTGCCACCCTGGGTAGCCATGCCGGCGGCGAGGGTAACCGCGTGCTGCTCGGCGATCGCCACGTCGAAATAGCGCTGCGGGTATTCCTTGCTGAAACGCACCAGGCCGGAGCCTTCGCGCATCGCCGGGGTGATGCCGTACAGGCGCGGCTCGGCGGCGGCGGCATCGCACAACCAGTCGCTGAACACATCGGTGTAGGTCGGTTTCTTGGCGCCGGCCTTGGCCACCAGGCCCTTGTCCGGATCGAACGGACCCACTGCGTGGTAACCGATCTGGTCGCCTTCGGCCGGCTCGTAGCCCTTGCCCTTGGTGGTCATCACGTGCAGCAGCTTCGGACCCTTGGAGGCGCGCAGGGTCTTCAGCGCAGACAGCAGTGCCGGCAGGTCGTGGCCATCGATCGGGCCGGTGTAGTGGAAGCCCATTTCCTCGAACATCGTGGACGGCACGAACATGCCCTTCCAGTGTTCTTCCCAGCGCTTCACGAAGCGCGCGGGATTGTTCTTCTTGTCGCCCAGGATTTTCTTGCCGCTTTCTCGCAGTGCGTTGAGCGTGCGGCTGCCGGTGGCGCGGCCGAGCATCTTGGTCAGGCCGCCAACCGCTTCGGAGATCGACATGTTGTTGTCGTTGAGGATCACCAGCAGATTCGGCTCGGGCTCCATGCCACCGGCATGCATCAGCGCCTCGAACGCCATGCCGGCGGTCATCGCGCCGTCACCGATCACCGCCACGACCTTGCGGTCGTCGCCTTCGGACTGGCGGGCGATGGCCATGCCGAGCGCGGCCGAGATCGAGGTCGAAGAGTGGCCGACGCCGAAGGTGTCGTACTCGCTTTCCTCGCGCTTCGGGAAAGGCGCGACGCCGTCCTTCTGTTTGACGGTATGGATCTCGTCGCGGCGACCGGTGAGGATCTTGTGCGGATAGGTCTGGTGACCGACATCCCAGACCAGCTGATCGACCGGGGTCTGGTACAGGTAGTGCAGGGCCACGGTGAGTTCGATCACGCCCAGGCCGGCGGCGAAGTGGCCGCCGCTCTTGCCCACCGATTCGATCAGGTAGGCGCGCAGTTCATCGGCGACCGCCGTCAATTCGGATTCGTCGAACGTGCGCAGGTCATCCGGTGTCTGGATGCGCGCGAGGCGGGGATAGCGGGCAGAGTCGATCATCATGTTCGCACTTGTTCTGAACGCCCATTTTCGCCCTCAAACGGGGGTGGGGCAAGCAAACGCCGCCGTCCGTGACAGGACGGTGAGGGTTGCATTTTCGGCGATTCAGGTGCTCAGTTTTGACCGCTTGGGTAATTGCGCCTTCAGGAAGGCCATCTGGTCGGCCAGGATGTTGCGGTTGGACAGGATCAGGTGCTCGATCCAGCTGGGCCGGTAGGGCACCGCCAGCAGCGGCATGCCGGCCTGCTGGGGCGTGCGGTCGCTCTTGCGCGAGTTGCAGTGGAAGCAGGCGGTGACCACGTTTTCCCAGCAGTCCAGGCCGCCCTTGGACAGCGGCATGACGTGGTCGCGGGTGAGCGTGGGGCGACCGAACTGCTGGCCGCAGTACATGCACAGGTGGGCGTCGCGGGCGAACAGGGCCGGGTTGGTCAGGTTCGGTGTGGGATCGATCGCGCGGGAGCGGGCGTGACCGCGGGCGGCGATGATCGGGTGCAGGTCCATGCCGCTCTGCAGGCCGCTGAAGCGGTTGGTGCCGCCGTGGATGTGCAGGCAGGGATCGCCGAGTGTCCAGGCGACGGCTTCGCGGGCGTAGAGGCAGGCAGCATCCTGCCAGGTGATCCAGTCCAGTACGCGTCCGTGGGCATCAAGCGAGAGCAGCCGGACCGAACCGGGGCGATGCAGCGTCGTGGCGTTGGGCGATGCTTCGGCGCCCGGAGCAGAAATCGGAGCTCCGGCTTCGATCAGACCCAAGCGTGTAGTGTCTGTCTCCATCGGGAGAACAGCTTATACCTGAATCATTGCGATTTGGGTATCGCCTGGAGGGCGATACCCAAATCGCAAGATTCAGGTCCACGCATTCCTCCTATCCCCCGCGCCGTTGGCGCGCCCCCCTTAACAAAGGGGGGCTTTTCTCCAGATGGATTCCGGTGGTTTCCATCCACGCGTGGCGTGGATCTACGGCAGATCGCGGGGGACTGTCAGAGGCGGGGCGGTGTGGGTTGGCAGGACCGTTGGCGCCATGGATGGCGCCATCGAGCCCCCAAGGATGGGTTTACGGCGTGTCCTGCCAGCCCATACCGTCCCGCCATCCACCGGGATGCAGCTGTTGCTGTTGCGGTTGCCGGCCAGCGGCCGGCACTACCGCGGGTGCCGGGCGCCGCCCGGCTCAGGCGCCGAAGCGTTCGTCGTCCATCGCCATCAGCGGTGCGGCGCCGGCCTGGATCGCGGCGGCGTGGCTGAGCGTGCGCGGCAGCACGCGGGTGAAGTAGAACCGTGCGGTCTCGCGCTTGCCCTGGGCGAAGGCGGCGCCATGCGCGCTGGCATCGGCGGCGGCCACGCTGCGGGCCCACCAGTAGGCCAGCACCACGTAACCCGAATAGAACAGGTAGTCGTAGCTGGCTGCGCCCAGTTCGTCCGGGTTGGCGGCCGCGCGCTGCAGCACATCCATGGTCAGCTTGCCCCATTCGGC
Organism: Stenotrophomonas sp. GW821-FHT09E08; assembly: GCF_059416125.1. NCBI lineage: Bacteria > Pseudomonadati > Pseudomonadota > Gammaproteobacteria > Lysobacterales > Lysobacteraceae > Stenotrophomonas > Stenotrophomonas sp. GW821-FHT09E08. Next base: position 392,238 of record NZ_JBWKOO010000003.1, on the reverse strand, counting down.
GGCCTTGGCGCGCAGCGGGCCGATGAACTCGGCCAGCGCTTCGTTGCCCTCGTTGGCCTTGGCGAACGCCTCGATCTCGGCCAGCATCAGCTTCAGGCCGGCGCCTTGGCTGGACGCGGTCTTGCGGCCGATCAGGTCCAGCGCCTGGATGCCGGTGGTGCCTTCATACAGCGTGGTGATGCGCGCATCGCGGGCCAGCTGCTCCATGCCGTGTTCGCGGATGTAGCCGTGGCCGCCGAAGCACTGCAGGGCGTTGTAGGTGTTCTCGATGCCCCATTCGGTCTGGCAGGCCTTGGAGATCGGGGTCAGGAAGCTCACCAGGGTGTCGGCGCGCTCACGCTCGGCGGCATCGTCGGCATGGTGGGCGACGTCGATCAGGGTGGCCGCGTGCAGTGCCAGCAGGCGGCTGCCTTCGACCAGCGACTTGATGGTCAGCAGCATGCGCCGCACATCTGGGTGCACCAGGATCGGATCGGCCGGCTTGTCCGGGAATTTGGCGCCGCTGAGCGAACGCGACTGCAGGCGCTCGCGGCTGTACTTCAGTGCGTTCTGATAGGCGCGCTCGGACAGGCCGATACCCTGCAGGCCGACACCCAGGCGCGCAGTGTTCATCATGGTGAACATGGCCTGCAGGCCCTTGTGCGGCTGGCCAACCAGGTAGCCCTGTGCACCATCGAAGTTCATCACGCAGGTGACCGAACCCTTGATGCCCATCTTGTGTTCGATCGAGCCACAGCGCAGCGCGTTGCGCTCGCCGACGTCGCCATCGCGGTCGACCTTGAATTTCGGGGTGACGAACAGCGAAATGCCCTTCGCACCCGGGGGCGCATCAGGCAGCTTGGCCAGCACCAGGTGCACGATGTTGCCGGTCAGGTCGTGCTCGCCGGCAGTGATGAAGATCTTGGTGCCGGTGATCGAATAGCTGCCGTCGGCGTTCGGCTCGGCCTTGGTCTTGAGCAGGCCCAGGTCGGTGCCGCAGTGCGGTTCGGTCAGGCACATGGTGCCGGTCCAGCGGCCTTCGATCAGCGGCTTCAGGAAGGCCTCGTGCTGCCATGCTTCGCCGTGCTGCTTCAGTGCTTCGATGGCGCCGTGCGAGAGCAGCGGGAAATTGCCCCAGGCGAGATTGGCGGCATTGATCATTTCGTTGAGCGGCACGCCCAGGGTGTGCGGGAGGCCCTGTCCGCCCAGTTCCGGTGCGGCGGTCAGGCCGGTCCAGCCGCCGTCCACGAACTGGTCATAGGCCTGCTTGAAGCCGGGCGGGGTGGTCACTTCGCCGCTGGCCTGGTCGAGCACGCAGCCGATCTCATCGCCGACGCTGTTGAGCGGTGCCAGCACGGTGGCGCTGAAACGGCCGGCTTCTTCCAGCACGGCATCGACCACGTCGGCGGTGGCGTCGGTGAAGCCCAGGCGGGCGAACAGGGGTTCGACCTTGAGCACGTCGTGCAGGCCGAAACGGAGGTCGGAAAGCGGGGCGGTGTAGCTGCTCATCAGGTACGTCTCGATCAGGGACAGGGGGAGCGGCGGCAGGCGCCGCGGCGGAAAGTGGAGTCAGCGCAGCACGCCCGGCAGGCCCGGGGCCTGGTTGAGGGTGCTGCGGCTGCTGATGTCGAAGCTGCGCTGCTTCTTTTCCTGCGGCGTGGCCGCCACCGAACCCTTCAGGCCATAAGCGAGGGTGCGATTGCCAGCCAGCGCATCGGCCACCACCAGGCGTGCGGCCGAGCTGGGCACAAGGTCGACATTGATGACGTCGGCGGAGGTGCCGCCGATGGAGATGCCGGGCTTGGCCTGCAGGGTGCCGGCTTCGGTGTCGCCGACGGTCAGGGCCAGGGAGACGTCATCGAAGGTCATCGGCATCGAGCTGTAGTTCTGCAGGCGCAGGGCCACGGTCCAGTTGCCGTCGGCGCGCACGGTCAGCTGCTGCAGGCTGGCCGCCGGTTCCGAAACACGCTTGACGATGCCGTTGTTGCAGGCAACAAGGGCGAGGGTGCACAGGACGATCAAGGCGATACGGAAACGGTGGAGCATGGGCGCAGGTCCTCTGAAGGGGTGCGTTGGATAAGCATACTACGGCGTATGGTCGTTTGGATCGCCTGTGGCGACCCGTCGCAGAGGGTAGCGCGTGAAGATGGCGGCCGGGCGTGCGTGGCGCCGGATCGGTCGCGCGCAGTGCGCCGTATGCGGGGCGATTCAGTCGGCAGGCGTGTCGCGCAGGGGGGCCATCAAGCGCAGCGGCTTGAGGTCGTAGCCCATTGCTTCGGCCTTCGCTTTCAACTCTTCGAACCGGCTGCGATCCATTTCCGGCAGGCGCGAAAGGATCCACAGGTATTTCCGGTCGGGTTCACCGACCAGCGCCCACTGGTAATCCGGGTCCAGTGCCAGCACCCAGTAATCGGCCCAGACCAGGGGCACCCAGCTCAGCCAGTCGGGAACGAAGCGCACCTGCAACTGGCCGGGATGGCCGGCAACCGGGCGTGCCACGCCTTCAGCAACAACGCGCTCTCCGTCGCCGTTGCGGCAGGCATTGGTGACACTGATGCGGCCATCGCGGCGCAGCCCGTAGTTGGCGGTGATCTCGCCGACGCACTGCTTCTGGAACGACACCGGAAGATGCGCGATCTCGTGCCACTGACCGGCATAGCGATCGATGTCCAGCGTGTCGACCGCGCGCACCGGCTCGGCGGCGATCACCGGCAGGGTGGCCAGCAGCAGGCAGGCGAGCAGGGCAGGGCGAAGATGCATGGGCGGCTCCAGACAGGAGTCTGGAGCGTAGGTGGCACGGCGCGAGGTGGTGTAAATGTTTCGTCAACCAGGCGGCGCTGGCCGGGCCTGGATCCACGCCTTGCGAGGATGGCAGATCGCAGACAAAAAAAGACCTGCATTTCTGCAGGTCTCGAAAGATGGTGGCCGAAGACGGAATCGAACCGCCGACACGGGGATTTTCAATCCCCTGCTCTACCAACTGAGCTACTCGGCCAAATTGTGCGGCAACCGTGATCAAACCCGGTTTCCGGAAAAAAAAGACCCGCATTTCTGCAGGTCTTCGAAAATGGTGGCCGAAGACGGAATCGAACCGCCGACACGGGGATTTTCAATCCCCTGCTCTACCAACTGAGCTACTCGGCCACATGTTTCGTTGCAGCGAGGTCGCTGCCAAGGACGCGTATATTACGGAGGTCGGCTGCCTTCGGCAAGCGTTTTGCCAAGATTTCTTCACATTGCCGTCTGCGCGCTCGCAAGTGCTTGATCCTCCTTTGTGGGGCGGGGCGTGGCCAATCGATCATCGTCTGCGGTGGAAATCAGCAGGTCGCCGCGATCGCCAAAGCTGCAAGGGCAAGGGTTGCGCCGGACCCGCGCGGGTACGGGCAATGGAACGCTGTTTTCGTGGCCGCTGGCGCCGCCCGCAGCGGCGTAGTGTCGACGCTCCTTTCCTGATGCTGGCAACAGCAGAGTCCGTCGCCATGACCGCTTCTTCGACTACTTCCCGCATCGTGCTGGCCTCGCGTCCACAGGGCGCACCGACCGCCGGCAATTTCCGTCTGGAGCAGGCCACGCTGCCGGCGCCCGGGCCGGGCGAAGTGTTGCTGCGCAACCGCTACCTGTCATTGGACCCTTACATGCGCGGACGCATGGACGAAGGCCCGTCCTACGCCCCGCCGGTGGCGGTCGGCGCGGTGATGGAGGGTCAGACCGTGGCCGAGGTGCTGCAGTCCAACGCCGAAGGGGTAGCGGTGGGGGATCTGGTGCTGGCGCCAGGTGGCTGGCAGACCCACGCGGTGCTGCCTGCGACTGCGCTGGCACGTCGACTCGATCCCGCCGGCCTGCCATTGAGCACGGCGCTGGGCGTGTACGGCATGCCCGGATTCACTGCCTATTCCAGCCTGCATGAAATCGCCCGTTTGAAGCCGGGCGAGACGCTGGTGGTCGCCGCAGCGAGCGGCCCGGTCGGGGCGACCGTGGCCCAGCTGGCCAAGCTGCAGGGCGCACGCGTGGTCGCCATCGCCGGCGGTGAGGCCAAGCGTGCCTACCTGCAGACGCTGGGCGTGGACGTGGCGCTGGACCATCGCGCCGCTGATTTTGCGGACCAGCTGCGCGCGGCGGTGCCTGCGGGCATCGACGTCTACTTCGAGAACGTCGGCGGCCATGTACTGGATGCGGTGCTGCCACTGCTCAACGACTTCGCTCGCATTCCGGTATGCGGCACCATTGCCACCTACAACGACCGCGGCGTCGAGCAGCCCGGTCCGGACCGGCTGCCGGCACTGTTCAGCCAGATCCTGCGCCAGCGCCTGACCGTGCGCGGTTTCATCGTGTACGACTTCAACCACCTGTGGCCGGACTTCGAACGCGAGATGCCGCAGTGGCTGCGCGAAGGCCGCATCCAGTACCGCGAGGATGTGGTGGAAGGACTGGAGAATGCACCGGAGGCGTTCTTCGGGCTGTTGCAGGGGCGCAACTTCGGCAAGCTGGTGGTGAAGCTGGATTGAGGGCTTGGCGGTGTGCCGACCAAGGTCGGCACCTACCGGAAGCTGGGCGCCGACCAAGGTCGGCACCCACCTCAGGCAGTCGAGGCCTTTTCGCGGCGTAGCAGTTCGCGCTTGCGGGCCACACCCCAGGCGTAGCCGGACAGGTCGCCATCTCGACGCACTACGCGGTGGCAGGGTACGGCCACCGCCAGCGGGTTGCTTGCGCATGCGCGTGCTACGGCACGGCTCGAGCGGGGCGCGCCGATGCGCGCGGCAACATCCGCATACGACGCGGTCTGCCCACGTGGGATCTGCTGCAGCGCCTGCCACACCCGCTGCTGGAATGCGGTGCCGCGGATATCCAGCGGCAGCGTGGCGCCGCGTGAGGGATCCTCGACCAGGCCCACCACCTGCGCCACCAGTTGCTCATAGCCCTGGTCGGCGCCGACCAGTTCGGCTTGGCGGAAGCGTTGCTGCAGCGACTGCAGCAGGGTCTCCGGATCGTCGCCGAGCAGGATCGCGACCACGCCGGTCCCGCTGCTGGCCACCAGCACGCTGCCCAGTGAGCTTTCGGCAAGCGCGAAGTGGATGACTTCGCCGCGACCACCTGCGCGCCATTGCTTGGGAGTCATGCCCAGCAACTTAGGTGCGTTCTCATAGAAGCGTCCACTGGAACCGAAGCCAGCATCGTGGAAGGCGTCGGTGATGCGTTGCTGTTGTTCCAGCCCGGTGCGCAGGCGGTCGGCGCGCGGCGCGGCGGCGTACTGCTTGGGGGTCAGCCCGGTGGCCTGCTTGAACAGGCGATGCAGGCGCGTCGGGCTGCAGCCAGCGATGTCGGCCAGCTCCTGCAGCGAGGGTTCGTCGAGGCTGGTCTGCAGGTGGCGGCAGACCCGTTCTACGCGGGCATCGAGGGCGGTGGTGGCGGTACTGTCCATGGCTGGATTCTGGCACGTGCCGGTTCTGCGGAAACTCCGTTTCCTGCACCGACGGGTCAGGCCCGGAAACGGAGTGTTGGCAGGCCGAAGGCGCGGCATCGTGGCGGCCACTTCACAACCGGTACCACGACCATGCGCCTGAACAACAAGATCGCTCTCATCACCGGTGCCAGTGCCGGCATCGGTCGCGCCAGCGCGCTGCGTTTCGCCGCTGAAGGCGCAAAGCTGGTGCTCAACGCACGGCGGCCGGAGCCGCTGCAGGAACTGGCCGAGCAGATCCGCGCCGCTGGTGGCGAGGTGGTAGTGCATGCGGCGGATGTGGCTGATCCGGGCACGGCGCAGGCGCTGGTCGATCTCGCCCAGCAGTCATTCGGTGGCCTCGACATCGCCCTTAATAATGCCGGCATGCTCGGCCCGGGCGTGCCGGCCGCGGAGTTCCCGGTGGACGCCTGGCGCGAGGTGATGGCGACCAACCTGGATGCCGCCTTCCATGCTGCACGCGCGCAGTTGCCGGCGATGCTGGCGCGCGGCGGTGGCTCGACGGTGTTCGTCGGCACCTTCGTCGGGCACACCGTCGGTTTCCCAGGCATGGCGGCCTATGCGTCGAGCAAGGCCGGGCTGATCGGCCTGAGCCAGGTGATCGCCGCCGAATACGGCGCGCGCGGCGTACGCAGCAACGTGCTGCTGCCCGGCGGCACCGATACCGAAATGGGGCGGCAGGCGGCACCGACTGGCGATGCCCGCGACTTCGTGCGCTCGCTGCACGCACTCAAGCGCATGGCCGAGCCGGAGGAGATCGCCAACGCGGCGCTGTTCCTGGCCAGCGATGAAAGCAGTTTCGTCACCGGCAGCGCGATGCGCGTCGAGGGCGGCGTGTCGATCACACGCACCTGAGTGGGGTCATCGGCGTGGCAGGTAGCGGATACCGCTGCTGGCCATGAATCCCTTCGGATCAAAGCTGGCCCAGGCCTCGCCCCAGTCGAACCGGGCGTGGCCACCGGCCAGCTTGCGACCCAACGCCGCGCCCAGTGTGCGGCGCATGAAGGCGACCTCGGCGTCGATCGCCACCTGGGTCGGCCAGCCGTCTTCCAACGTCGCACCAGGCAGACTGACGCTCATCGTCACCATGTCGAGCTGTTGCCCGTGGAAGCACAGGCCGATGCCAGCGGGCGCACCGCCCAGGCTGAGCCGGTGCAGGCTCAACCAGTGATAGCCGGTGCCGACATCACGCTCCCCACTTACCAAGGCGGCAAAGGCGACGCGCGCTTCATCCAGTGAGAGGGTGGGGCAGATCAAGGCCGGTAGATTGCCGAGACGGAGGCTGCCGTCGGTCGCATCGAGGATCATCGGCACGGCGTGTGCTGCGTGCTGGACGGAAGAGGGCATGGTGCACCCGGTATGCATAGTGCGTCGGATTCTGGATGTACCTTGCCGATGGCTGCAAGCCGCGGGCTGCACATAGCGTTCGCACCGAACTGACTGGCGGCTTACCCGATGCGCTCTAGCGTGGAGGCAGCGTCGGCCCCCGCCGACGAGGGAGTTTTCGATGAGCGAGCACGATAAAGACCACGGCGACCCGAAGCAGGGCGTGCAGGAAAGCCGCCAGGACAGGAAGCAGGACGATGTGGCCAAGCAGCGGCCGGGGCAGCGCGATCAACAGGTGCGCGATACGCACTCGCGGAGCCCGCAGCGCAAGGACGGAGGCAAGGAGCCGGCCTGAACCGGGATGCAGGAAAGAAAAAACCCGCAGATCACGTGGATCTACGGGTTCTTCCGAATAGTGGTGGAGCCAAGGAGGATCGAACTCCTGACCTCGTCATTGCGAACGACGCGCTCTCCCAGCTGAGCTATGGCCCCACGGCAGGCTTTCAGTGTAGCGCTGCCTGTGGGGCTTGCCAAGCGGAGGGCAGGGCGGCGGTATTGGCCCCGCCACCGGCCCACCTGTTCAGGCCAGAGCCTGACGCAGCCGGGCGCCCGCGCGCTGTACCGCCGCGTCCGTGGAGGTGACCACCCCGTGCAGATGGATGCAGGCATGGATCATCCCGGGCAACCGCTCCAGCGTGCACGCCACGTTCGCAGACTGCAGGCGCGCCGCGTAGTGCTCGGCCTCATCACGCAGCGGGTCGTGCTCGCAGCTGAGCACGGAAGCCGGTGCCAGGCCGGACAGGTCCGTTGCGTGGGCCGGCGAGGCGAGTGCGGGCGGCGGATCCATGTCGCCCAGATAGGCCTGCCAGCAGCGCTGCATCAGTTCGGCGCTGAGGTAGTAGCCGCTGGCGTACTCGCGGTAGGAGTCGCTGCCCATGCCGGCATCCAGCGCGGGGTACAGCAGCAGCTGGTGGTGCGGCTGCGGCAGGCCGAGATCACGCAGCAGCAGGCAGCAGGCGGCAGCGAGATTGCCACCGGCACTGTCGCCCCCGATCGCCAGTCGTTGCGGGTCCAGGCCCAGGCCAGCGGCGTTGATCTGCAGCCACTGCCAGGCGTCTGCTACATCCTGCAGCGGCACCGGGAACGGATGCTCCGGGGCCAAGCGGTAGCCGACCGCCACCACGACGCAGCCGCTGGCATTGGCCAGCGCACGGCAAGGACCGTCATAGACCGCCAGCGAACACTGGAACCAGCCGCCGCCATGCGCGAACAAAAGGGCCGGTGCCGGTCCGTCGGGTAGCCCGTCCGGGGTATACAGGCGCACTTCCAGCGGCTGTCCGTCACGTGCGGCCACGCTGTGCTCGATCACGTGTGCGACCGGTTGCGGTGCACCCTGCAGTTGCGGCAGTGCGGTCTCGCTGATCGCACGCAGTTCGCGCAGGTCCTCGGGCAGCGGATGGGCCGCGACTGCATCGACGAACTGCTGCAGTGCGGGTTCAAGCGGCATGACGCGCCTCCTGCAGGAACGGCAGCAGCTGTTCCAGGAACGCCTGCGGTGCTTCCTCCATGATGAAGTGGCCACAGCCCGGTACGATGCTGCCGCGCAGGTCATCGGCGTGTGGTTGCAGGGTCAGCATCGGTGCATCGGCGGTGGCATGCTCCGCGCCGATCGCCAGCACCGGCATTGCGAGCCGGCGCTGCGCACGCAGCTTGTTCTGGCGGATCGTTTCCGGAATCGCGCGGTACCATGCGAAGCCGGCGCGCAGTGCACCGGGCCGACTGTAGGCGGCAATGTAGGTATCGGCGGCAACAGCATCACGGCGGTACGACCAGCGGTCGAACATGAATTCCAGATAGGCGCGCTCGCGTCCGGTGATCAGTGCTTCCGGCAGGTCGGCCACCTGGTTGAACATGAAGTGCCAGAGGAAGATGTTGTCGGCCGGCGCAGCGAAGATGCCCGGCTCCGGCGCCAGCCCGGGGATGACTGCTTCGGTGACGGCCAGCTGCTGCACGGCCTGCGGCTGGTCGCTGGCCAATGCATAGGCGATCCACATGCCGATGTCATGGCCGACCACCTGATAGCGCTCGTGGCCCAGTGCCTGCATGGTCTGGTGCAGTACCGCGGCGGCGCTGCCGGTGTCGTAGCCGTGCGCAGGGCGATCGGATTCGCCGATACCGGGCGGGTCGACCGCGATGGCCTCGAAACCGGCGGCTGCCAGTGCATGCAGCACATGGCGCCAGGCATACCAGGTCTGCGGCCAGCCAGGGATCAGCAGCACGGGCTGGCCGCTGCCTGCCGACACGCAATGCACGCGCTGGCCGTCGATACGCAGGTAGTGATGGCGCAGGGCATCGTCGCCGGCAGTGCCAGCGGAAGAAAGGGTGTTCATGGGGGTTGCTCCGTTGGGGCTCAGGCGATACCGAGCATCTGCTGCATCTGTGCGGTGCTGATCGGTGCACCAGCGAAATCGTCGAAGATCTTGTCGGTGACCGGAATGATGTGGTCACGGATGAAAGCGGCACCTTCGCGTGCACCGGCCTCCTGGTCCTTCAGGCAGCACTCCCATTCCAACGTTGCCCAGCCCTGGTAATCGTACTGGGCCAGCTTGGAGAAGATCGACTTGAAGTCGACCTGGCCATCGCCCAGCGAGCGGAAGCGGCCCGCCCGCTCGGTCCAGTCGGCGTAACCGCCGTAGATGCCCTGGCGGCCGCTGGGGCGGAATTCCGCGTCCTTGACATGGAACATGCGGATCAGTGGGTGGTAGATGTCCAGGTACTGCAGGTAGTCCAGCTGCTGCAGCACGAAGTGGCTGGGATCGAACAGGATGCGGCAGCGCTCGTGCTGGCCGACGCGCTCGAAGAAGCGCTCGAAGCTGGTGCCATCGTGCAGGTCTTCGCTGGGATGGATCTCGTAGCAGAGGTTGATGCCGTTGTCCTCGCAGGTATCGAGGATCGGCCGCCAGCGTCGTGCCAGTTCATCGAAGGCCGCGTCGATCAGGCCTGGCGGACGCTGCGGGAACGGGAACAGGTAAGGCCACGCGAACGAACCGGAGAAGGTGCCCATGTCCTGCAGGCCCAAGCGGCGCGACGCGCGGGCGGCCAGGTGCAGCTGCTGCTGCGCCCATTCGCTGCGAGCCTTCGGGTTGCCGCGCAGTGCTGCGGGGGCGAAGCCGTCGCAGAGTTCATCGTAGGCCGGATGCACGGCCACCAGCTGGCCGAGGATGTGGGTGGTCAGCTCGCTGACCTGCAGGCCGTGCTCGGCCAGCGTGCCACGAATGTCGTCGCAGTAGTCCTGGCTGTCGGCGGCGGTGGCCAGGTCGAACAGGCGTGCATCCCAGGCCGGAATCTGCAGCGCCTTGAAGCCGTGGCCGGCCGCCCACGCGGCAATGCTGGCAAGCGAGTTAAACGGGGCCTGGTCGCCGGCGAACTGCGCCAGGTGCAGGCTGGGGCCCTTGAGGGTCTGCATGTGTTGCTCCAATTGTTTGTCGATCAACAAATAATAGGCGCGGCCATCGATGCGGTCAACACCCGCGTTACACTGCGCGCCTCAGAACGGCAGGCAGGCAGATGGCAGGGCGACCGCGCGAATTCGACAGGGACCAGGCATTGCGCAAGGCAATGCTGCTGTTCTGGCAGCACGGCTATGAAGGCACCTCGATGTCGGCACTGGTCGAAGCACTGGGCATTGCATCGGCGCGCATCTATGCCGCGTTCGGCAGCAAGGAGCAGTTGTTCCGCGAAGCCGTTGCGCTGTACGAGGAAGGCGAAGGCGGCTTCGCGCCGCGCGCGCTGGAGCAGGCCACGCTGCGCGAGGCGATCGGGTCGATGCTGCGTGACGCGGTGCTGACCTACACCCGGCGCGGGCGCCCGCATGGTTGCCTGGTGGTGTCCTCGGCCAGCAGCGTGTCGCCTGATGGCGAGGGCGTTCGGGACTGGCTGGCCAGCCATCGTCGCCAGCGCACGGCGGCGATCATCGCGCGCCTGCAGCAGGCGCAGGCCGAAGGGCAGCTGGCCGACGATGTGGCGGTGCAGGCGTTGGGCGATCACTTCGCCACCGTGCTGCACGGCATTTCGGTGCAGGCCCGTGACGGCATCAGCCGCGAGCGACTGCTGGCGATGGTCGATGTGGCGTTGACCCCGCTGCCCTGAGTCAAGCCTCCAGGGCGTGCGGAATGCCCGGTGACTGTGCCGAAACCGCTTGTTTCGCCGTGTTTGGGCGCCGCGCAACGAAATCGTAACAATTTGGGGGATAATGGCGGCTTGCGCAGTTCTCCTCCTTTTTGCCGCCCGGCCCGCGCAGGCCGCACGGACGCCTCCTCAGAGCATTCCATGCCCTCCCATACCGATTCCCGCCGCCTGTCGGGTATGTCGTCTTCCTTCGTTTCCTTCCGCCGCCACCCGCTGGCGCTGGCCTGTGCCGGTGTGGCCCTGGCTGCCAGCTTCGGCGCCTCGGCGCAGGACAGTGCGCCGACCCCGACCGGGCTGGACACCATCACCGTGACCGCCGAACACCGTGAGCAGAACCTGCAGGAAGTGCCGGTCTCGGTCGGCGTGGTGCAGGGCGAGCGCATGCGCGACTTCACCGCTGGGGGTGACGACACCCTGCTGGCGCTGTCCGGCCGCGTTCCGAGCCTGTATGCGGAAACCACCACCGGCCGCATCTTCCCGCGCTTCTACATCCGTGGCCTGGGCAACATCGACTTCTACCTGGGTGCCTCGCAGCCGGTGTCGATCATCCAGGACGATGTAGTCCTCGAGCATGTAGTGCTGAAGTCCAACCCGGTCTATGACGTGGACCAGGTGGAAGTGCTGCGCGGCCCGCAGGGCTCGCTGTTCGGCCGCAACACCACCGCCGGCATCATCAAGTTCGACACCCTGAAGCCGACCCAGGAGTACAGCGGCCGCGTCAGCGCCAGCTACGCGACCTACAACAGCGTGTCGATCGACGGCGGCTTCGGTGGCCCGATCAACGACATCGCCTCGTTCCGCGTGTCGGCCCTGTACCAGCACCGCGACGACTACGTCGACAATACCTACAAGGGCCCGAGTGCGGACGGCACGGTCAGCCCGAAGAAGAACGCCATGGGCGGTTTCGATGACCGCAACGTGCGCGCACAGCTGCTGCTGACCCCGAGCGACCAGTTCTCGATCCTGGCCTCGGCCCACGCCCGTGACTACGAAGGCACCTCGACCCTGTTCCTGCGCGGTGCGCTGACCAAGGGCTCGAACAAGACCGACGTGCCGCGTGACCAGGTGGCCTACGACGAAGCCGGCAACAACCCGCAGGCCTACAAGACCTACGGCGGCTCGGTGAAGGCACGCTACGATTTCGGCGCGATCGACTTCACCTCGATCACCGCCTACGAGACCACCTCCGGCTATAGCCGCGGTGACACCGACGGCGGCGCTGCGGTGAACTTCCCGGTCAATGGCGTACCGAACGGTTACGGCCAGTCGATGGGCCGCATCCGTGATCTGGACCAGTGGACCCAGGAATTCCGCCTGGCCAGCCATGACGACAGCGCCCTGCAGTGGCAGGCCGGTGCGTTCTACTTCAATGGCAGCGACACCACCGATTTCTACCAGCGCGCCTGGTTCCTCAACGGTGCTGCGCGCAACCCGAACAACTGGGTGCGCCTGCGCAACAAGAACACCTCGTGGGCCGGTTTCGGCCAGCTCAGCTACGCGTTCACCGACAAGTTCACCGTCACCGCCGGCCTGCGCCAGACCAAGGACGAGAAGCACACGCGCCTGCTGAAGACCGCTGACACTGCCGCCGGCGTGGTTACCTACAAGGGCCGCACCGACGTCAAGATGTCCGACACCACCCCGAGCTGGGATCTGAGCGCGATGTATCAGATCACCCCGGACGTGAGCGTCTACGCCAAGGTTGCGCGTGGCTTCCGCGGTCCGACCATCCAGGGCCGTTCGGCGGTGTTCAATGCCGACTTCACCACCGCCGATTCCGAGACCATCCTGTCCTGGGAAGCGGGCGTGAAGAGCAGCCTGTGGGACAACCGCCTGCGCCTGAACGCCACCGCGTTCACCTACACCGTCAACGACATCCAGCTCAACGGCAACGATTCGGACGGCAACGGCGTGCTGTTCAACGCCGACAAGGCCAAGGCCTACGGCTTCGAAGCGGACATGGAGCTGCGCCCGATCCCGAACCTGACCCTGAGCGCCGGCCTGAGCCTGCTGCACAGCGAGATCAAGGACAAGCGCGTGTACGCGCAGGTCTGCGGCCTCAACGGCCAGGTGGTCTGCACCGTCGGCGACCCGACCATCAAGGTCGGTGCCAACACCTTCGCGCAGATCGATGGCAACCCGCTGCCGAACGCGCCGAAGTACAACGTCAACCTGGCCGCCCGCTACGACTTCCCGGTCAGCGACGCAGGCACCATGTTCGTTTCCACCGACTGGAACAAGCAGGGTTACACCAGCTTCGTGCTGTACGACAGCAAGGAATTCAACTCCAAGGGTGACTTCGAGGGTGGCCTGAAGATCGGCTACTCGGGCAACTACGGTGCCTACGAAGTGGCGCTGTTCGCGCGCAACATCACCAACGAGAAGAACCTCAAGGGTGTGATCGAGAACTACATGGCCGCGGTCTACAACGAACCGCGCACCGTGGGCGTTTCGCTGAACATGAACTGGTAATGCGCTGTCGCGATGGCGGGCACTGTCCCGCCATCGCATCGACGGAATGCAAAGGGCGGCCCGGTGATCCGGGCCGCCCTTTTCGTTGCTCAATCGGAATCGGCCCCATCATCCCCGGGTGTCCCGCCATGGACCCGATAGCCGGATGCACGCAGATGCTCCGGCCAGGGTGGCGTGGCCATTTCTTCCAATGCCATCGACAAGCGCGAGGCAAGATGCAGGGGCGCCGACTCCAGCCAGTCAAGGTAGGCATCGCTGCGGATGATGGCGCGAAGTGCGGCGGCGTCATGCCATTGCGATGCCGGCAGCAGGGTGAAGCCGGTTACCTCGAACAGGCGCTGGCGTTGGCGGGCATCCATGCGCAGCGGGAACGCGAGCAGCAGGTCCGGCTGGTAGGCCAGTGTGGTGTGGCCGTAGCGCCACGCGGTGACTTCGGCGCGATCGATGCCGGGTACAGCACCTTCCAGTGCCAGTCCACCGCCGGCTTCGAAGTAGCCATGCATCAGGGCATGCGGATGCAGCGCAGGCACGAGCGTGTCCTGCTCGCTGGCATCGGCATCCTGTTCGATCAGTGCGGCCGACAGTGCCAGGTAGTGGACCGAGCGGGAAAGATCCAGCCCGCTGGCCAGTACGGTGTAGGCATTGAGCAGGCTGCTGCGATCGATGCAGGGGTTCTGCGGGGCATCGTCGGCGACCTGTTGTGCCAGCGCGATGTAGCGCTCCGCGCCGTGCGGATCCTTGAACAACACGCGATAACGCTGTGGATCGCGCAGCACCTCAATTGCGGCTTGCAGATCGCCCCGCGAAAGGGCTTCGCTGATGGACTCTGGCGTCTGTGCCACTGCAACTCCGGATGTGGGTGGGCAGGAAGGCGCTGCAATGCTGCTGGACGCCAGCATCAGCAGCGAGGCTGTCATCCATCGTGATGTGCCGGATTGGAGCCACGCAGGCATGCAGCAACGTCCTTGTCGATCATCGGCAGGGCCGCCCTGCCGGGCGACCAATGCGGTCGGTTTTCTTATGCGGGCAGCAGTGCCTGCAGCCGCGATTCCAGTTCCTGCTGGCGCCAGCCGGCCAGTGCGGCCGGCCATTGGCGACGTTCCAGATAGCTTTCGAGGTGCTTGCGCGAGGCGAGGATGCCATCGGGCAGGCCCAGCTCTCGGCTGCGTTCGGCCACCGCATCCTGCAGCTTTTTCAGCGCCTGCTTGTTGCTGTCGTTGGCCGGCAACGCCAGCGGCGCTTCGGCTTCGTCGGCCAGCGGAGTGTCCAGCGCCTGCCACACGGCAGCGGCGAGCTTGCGCGGTGCCTTGGGGAACTGCTCGAACAGCTTGGCCAACGCGTCGGCGTCGGCTGGTGGCGTACGCGCCAGGGTCGCCGCCAGTTCGTTGTCCAGGATCCAGCTGCGCGGGCGGTCGCTGCTGCGTGCCTGCACATCGCGCCAGCGCAGCAGGCGCAGCAGGCGGTGCTGCGCGGCGGCATCAAGGAACTGCGCCGAGCGCATCGACAGGTGCGGCCAGCGGTCCTCGTCATTGGCGACGCTGGCCAGCAGGCGCTCGCCGTCGTCATGCAGCCACTGCTGGCGGCCGAGCGCCTGCAGCTTGGCATCGATGGCGACATGCATCGCGAACAGATGCTCGACGTCGTCGGCGGCGTACTGCAGCTGCGACTCCGACAGCGGCCGGCGCATCCAGTCAGAGCGGGTCTCGCCCTTGGCCAATGCCACGCCGGTGATCTCAGCCACCAGCTTCTGGTAGCCCATGCCGCCGCCGATGCCGGCCAGTGACGCGCCGATCTGGGTGTCGAACAGCGGTCGTGGCAGCACGCCACAGGCCCACTTGAAGGCGACCAGGTCTTCGCTGGCGCTGTGCATCACCTTGATGATTGATTCGTCGGCCAGCCACGGTGCCAGCGCCTCGGTCATGCCGGGAATCAGCGGGTCGATCAGCAGGATGTCCTGGCCGACCGCCATCTGCACCAGCGCCAGCTGCGGCCAGAAGGTGCGTTCACGAATGAATTCGGTGTCCAGGCCGATGCGGGAGGGGCGCTGCTGGAAGTACGCATCCAGCTCGGTGGGGGTGGTGATCCAGGTTGCCACGGGTCAGGGCCTACTACTCGGGTTTGCTCAGGGAGGGGAGAATAGCCTAACGTCGGTCCGCGTCCGTGCTGAAGGAGATCCCGCTTGCGTTTTCCGCTGTCGTCCGTGCTGTGCACCGCCCTGGCCGTGGCCCTGGCCGGTTGCACGCCGTCGCCCCCCGCGACGGCGGACCGGACGACTGCTGATGAAGCGCGTCCGGCCGCGGACAAGGGCGCTGATGACAACCCGCAGGTGGCCCGGGGCAGTGTGACCATCGCCGGCGAGGATGCCGCCGAGGACGTGCAGCAGTGGACGCCGCCAAGGGTGGACCGGCAGGGCCGCAGCCTGGCCCAGTTGCGCCGTGCCGCAACGCAGGCGTACGCCGATGGCCGCCTGTACGAGGACGCCGACGCGGCCATCCCGCTGTGGCTGGCGGTCCAGGAAGAAGACCCGGATGACCGCCAGGCGCGACTGGGCCTGCAGCGCGCGCGCCAGCGCCTGCAGCAGCAGGCCGATGCGCTGCTGGTACGCCCGCTGAAACAGCGCGAAGCACTGGCCGAGGCCAGCCGCCAGGCACTGGTGCTGCTGACCCTGGCGCCCAAGGACGAGACCGTGCGGGCGCTGCAGGGCCGGGTGGAGAACGCGCAGCGGGTGGTGGCCTACAACCGTGCCGGCGAAGAGGACCTGCGCGCCGACCGGATTGGCGAGGACGGCGACGGTGCGATCGGCAATTTCCGCGAGGCGCTGGCGCTGGATGAACACAACAGCCGGGCGCGCCAGGGCCTGGCAGCGGCTGAGAGCGGGCTGATCCGGCGTGCAGAAGAGGCCGCGCGCGCGCGTGATTTCGCCAGCGCCGGCAGCTGGTTGGCCGAGGCCAGCAAGGTGCGGGACTCGTCGCCGACCATTGCCGATGCATTCGAGCGCATCGAGCAGATCCGGGCGACCGTATTGCTGCAGCTGCGTGACGACGGCCTGCGTGACCTGACCACGCCACAGGGTCTGAAGCCGGCGCGTGAGAAGCTGGGCGAAGCCCTGCGCATCGCCCTGCCGGGTGACCCGGTGGTAGCCCAGCTGCGCGAGCGTATCGACCTGGCCACGCACTACGGCAGCTTCCGACCGGGCCAGGTGTTCAGCGATGCGATGCGTGACGGCGGCCGCGGTCCGCAGATGGTGGTGGTCCCGCATGGGGGCTTCCAGATGGGCGCAGGCGATGCGGAGCCGGGCGCCTCTGATTCCGAACGGCCCTCGCATTACGTGCGTTTCGATCGTGGCTTCGCGATGGCGATCACCGAGGTCACGGTTGGCGATTTCGAGCGCTACGTGAAGGCGACCAACGCGCGGCCACGTGCGAGCCGTCGCGGACATTCGGTGGTCTATGACGAGCGCAGCGGCAATTTCATCCGCCGCAGCGGCGTGGATTGGCGTTCGGATTACGACGGCGCCCGCGCGCTGGGCAATGCCCCGGTGATGCATGTCAGCGTGCGCGACGCCGAGAACTATGCGGCCTGGTTGTCCGAGCAGACCGGTCGCAGCTACCGGTTGCCCAGTGAGGCTGAGTTCGAGTACGCGCTGCGTGGCGGCAGCAGTGGCCGCTATCCGTGGGGTGACGCCGGCATACCGCCGCCTGGCAGTGGCAACTTCACCGGCAGCAAGGATGTGTCGCCCTCGGGGCGGCACTGGCACAACGCCTTCGTCGGTTATGGCGATGGCTGGTGGGGGCCGGCACCGGTGGCCAGCTTCCGGGCCAATGCGTTCGGCCTGCACGACATGGGTGGCAACCTCAGCGAATGGGTGGCCGATTGCTGGCATGCCAGCTACCGGCGTGCGCCCTCCGATGGCGCGGCCTGGTTCAACCCGGGCTGCCGGGCCCGGGTGATCCGTGGCGGCAACTGGGCCAACGCGCCCGAGCAGACCCGCGCCGCCTGGCGGCAGTCACAGGATTCAGACACCACCAACGCGCGCATCGGCTTCCGCCTGGTGCGCGGCATCTGACCGGCGTCCGGCTTCACCCGCTACGGGCATCGGCGCACTAAGATTGCGCCGTACCCGCCGGCCGGCGGGGCTGCTGGAAGATCTCCCGATGAGCAACGATCCCTTCTCCCGCTCGCAGCAGGGCCCGCAGCGGCGCGGCCTGTTCGGCAACATCCGTTGGTGGGTGCTGCTGCTGGCCGCCGGTTACGCCGCGTTCTACTGGTTCTCCAACCGCACGATCGATCCCTACACCGGCGAGAAGGTGATGATCGACAGCAGCCTGGATGCGCGCCAGGAGACTGCACTGGGGCTGCAGGCCTACCAGCAGATCCTGTCGCAGGAACGGCCGATGGACCCGAATGCGCCGATCGCACGCGACGTGCGCGACATCGCCCAGCGACTGATCGCCAAGGTGGACGTGGTTGAGACCGCACTGGCGCAGGAGCACGGTGTGCAGCCGGCGCATTTCGCGCGTGATTTCCAGTGGGAAGTGAACGTGATCCCGTCCGAGCAGGCCAATGCGTTCTGCCTGCCGGGCGGCAAGATGGCGGTGTACACCGGCCTGGTGCCGGTGGCGCGCACCCGCGATGCGATGGCGGTGGTGATGGGCCATGAAATCGCCCATGCGCTGCTACGCCATGGTGCACAGCGCATGGCCCAGCAGAAGCTGACCCAGATCGGGCAGGTGGCTGGCGCAGCCAGCGGCATGGACGCGCAGCAGCAACAGATGATGATGTCGGCGATGGGCTACGGTTACTTGTTGCCGTATGCGCGCAGCCACGAGACCCAGGCTGACGAAGTGGGGCTGATGCTGGCGGCGGCGGCGTGCTTCGATCCACGCGAGGCGGTGCCGCTGTGGCAGCGCATGGGCCAGGCCAGCGGTGGTCAGGCACCACCGGAATTCTCCTCGACCCATCCCAACCCGGGTACCCGCATCCAGAACCTGCAGGCGCTGATGCCCAAGGCGCTCGAGTACCGGCAGAAGTTCTGCGAGCAGGCAAAGTAGGGGGTTGTTCGGCAGGGCTGCGCCCTGCACCTGCTACAAGCCAGAGCAACAGCAACAGCAACAGCAACAGCGTGCATTCCGCGGGATGGCGGGGTGGGTCCGGTTGCGGGAGACGCCGTAAACCCGTCCATGGGGGCTTGGCCGCGGCATCCATGCCGCGGACACTCCCGCAACCGGACCCACCCCGCCTTCGACAGATTTCTGCTGCTGTTGGTAGGTGTCGACCTTGGTCGACACGGTAGATCCACGCCATGCGTGGATGCCTGTCGATCTCAACTCGAAATATTCGATTTCGATGGAGATTCATCCACGCGTGGCGTGGATCTACCGACCGTCACCGGGAAACTGTCGAGGGTGGGGTGGTGTGGCTGTGCAGGACCGTTGGCGCCATGGATGGCGCCATCGAGCCCCCATGGATGGGTTTACGGCGTGTCCTGCACAGCCACACCGCCCCGCCATCCCACGGAATACCAGCTTGGCTGTTGCTTCGGCTGTTGCTGTCGCTTGAACGCTTCGGCAGGTGCAGGGCGCAGCCCTGCCGAACAACCCTTTACTTGACCTGCACGTCGATCACGCCGTCGCCGACGCGGGCCTGCAGGGCGTCACCCGGCTGCACCTGATCGACCTGGCGCACCAGTGCGCCATCGTCGCTGCGGGTCAGGATGCTGTAGCCACGGGCCACGGTGGCCAGCGGGCTGACTGCTTCCAGCGAACGCGCCAGCCCGCGCAGGCGCAGTGCGTCGCGCTCCAGCAGACGCTGCATCGCGGCCTGCGGGCGCCCCCGCAGGGCAGCCAGACGGCGCTGCATCGCGTCGAGCTGGCGCTGTGGATGGTGACCGCGCAGCACCGCCGCCGCATGCCGCAGGCGCGCGGCACGGCGTTCCTGCTGCTGATTGAATGCAGCATGCAGGCGCCGGCCCAGATCGAGCTGGCGGCGGCGCAGCAGGTCCAGCCGGGCCTGCGGGCTCTGTGCGTTCAGGCGCAGCAGGGCGCGGTCGGCGCGCTGCATGGCCTGCTGCATCGTATGCCGTTGCAGCTGCACCATGCGCGCGGCCGTGCGGCGCAGGCGCAACGCCAGTTCGCGTTGATCGGGTACCAGCAGTTCAGCTGCCACCGAAGGCGTTGGTGCGCGCAGGTCGGCGGCGAAATCGCTGAGGCTGAAGTCGGTTTCGTGGCCCACCGCCGACACCACCGGGGTGCGGCTGGCGGCGATCGCGCGAGCCAGCACTTCATCGTTGAACGCCCACAGGTCTTCCAGCGATCCACCACCGCGGGTCAGCAGGATCACGTCGTAGCGGCCACTGGCATCAGCGGCCTGCAGCAGGCGGGTGATCTGCGCGGCGGCGCTGTTGCCCTGGACCAGGGTCGGCAGCAGGTCCACTTCCAGCAGCGGGAAACGGCGGCCCAGCACGCTCAGCACGTCGCGAACGGCGGCACCGGTGGGCGAGGTGATCACCGCCAGGCGCTGTACGTGTGCAGGCATCGGGCGCTTGCGTGCCGGGTCGAACAGGCCCTCGGCTTCCAGGCGTGCCTTCAGTTCCTCGAAGGCGCGGCGCAGTGCGCCCTCGCCGGCTTCCTCCATGTGGTCCAGCACCATCTGGTACTCGCCACGTGCGTCGTACAGCGTCACCTTGCCGCGCACCAGCACGCGCATGCCCTCGCGCGGCACGAACTTCAGGTACTGCGCCTTCATCCGGAACATCGCTGCACGCAGCTGCGCGCGCGCATCCTTCAGGGTGAAATACAGGTGCCCGGACGCGGGGCGGGCCACGCTGCCCAGCTCGGCTTCGACCCAGATCGCCGGGAAGCTGCCTTCCAGCAGGTCGCGGGCCAGGGTGTTGAGCTGGCTGGGGGTGAGGACGTCGTTGTTGCGTGGCTGCATGGGTACGGCGGTGACGGGCAGAGCAGGGCGCTCAGGATCGCACGTCAGCGCGCGCCGTGCTGGGCCAGCGCCCACTGCACGTGCTCGCGCACCACGGGCGAGGGATCGTCGACGCGGGTGTGCAGGGCGGCCAGCGCATCGGTCGAGGCCGGCGCGTTGCCAAGTGCCACGGCGATGTTGCGCAGCCAACGCTCGTGGCCGCTGCGGCGGATAGGGCTGCCTTCGGTACAGCGCAGGAACTCGGCTTCGTCCCAGGCGAACAACTGGTCCAGGCGCGCGGTGTCCAGATGGTTGCGCGCACGGAAATCGGCTTCGTCGGTGCGCTTGGCGAACTTGTTCCAGGGGCAGACCAGCTGGCAGTCATCGCAGCCGTAGATGCGGTTGCCGATCAACGGCCGCATGTCCTCGGGGATGGCGCCATCATGTTCGATGGTCAGGTAGGAAATGCAGCGACGCGCGTCCAGGCGCTGCGGGCCGGTGATCGCGCGGGTGGGGCAGACATCGATGCAGCGCGTGCAGGTGCCGCAGTGGGCGCTGGCCGGGGTGTCGATCGGCAGCGGGATGTCGATGTAGATCTCGCCGATGAAGAACCAGGAGCCGCCGTGGCGGTCGATCAGGCAGGTGTGCTTGCCAATCCAGCCCAGGCCAGCGTTGCGCGCCAGTGCGCGTTCCAGCACCGGCGCCGAATCGACGAACACGCGGTAGCCCAGTGGCGCCACTTCGTCGTTGATCTGCGTGGCCAGCTTCTGCAGGCGGTTGCGCATCAGCTTGTGGTAGTCGCGGCCCAGCGCGTAACGGGCCACGTAGGCGCGGCCGGGATCGGCCAGGGTTGCCCAGGCTTCGGTGTCGTCCTTGTGGCTGTAATCCATGCCCACCGAGATCACCCGCACGGTGCCGGGCAGCAGCTCGGCCGGGCGGGCGCGCAGGGTGCCGTGGCGCGCCATCCAGTCCATCGTGCCGTACAGGCCCTGGCCAAGCCAGTCGGCCAGGTGCGCTTCATCCTCGCCCAGCTCGATGCCGGCAATGCCGCAGCGCTGGAAGCCATGCGCACGGGCCAGTTCGCGGATGCGCTGTACGGCCTGGGCCGGATCGACAGGGGCGGGGACGGGGGACATGTGCACCAGTATAAAATCCCCGCATGGCCAACCTTGCCGATCTGTTCGATTCCGCTGCCGCACGTGCGCTTGATGAGCAGGCCTCGACGCTTGCCGCCGAGGGCGGTTGGGGCCTGATGGCGCAGGCCGGCCTGGCCGCCTGGCAGTGCCTGCTGCAGCACTGGCCGCAGGCGCAGCGGATCGGCGTGGTGGTCGGCGCGGGCAACAACGGCGGCGATGGCCATGTGCTGGCCCGTCACGCGCTGCAGGCCGGGCGCGAGGTGATGGTGATCGCCTTGCCGGGGAAGTCGCCGTCAACCGTGCTGGCACAGCGTGCAGCATCGGAATTCGCCCGCGCGGGTGGCATTGTTGCCGCATTCGACGGCACGCTGCCCGAGGCCGATATATGGGTCGATGGCCTGTTCGGGCTGGGCTTCGACCGCGCGCCGGAGGGCGCGGCGCAGGCGTTGATAACCGCGCTCAACGCGCAAACGGCGCCGGTGCTGGCGCTGGACGTCCCCAGTGGCGTCGATGCCGATCGCGGTGCCGTACCGGGCGTGGCCGTGAAGGCCGCTTTGACCCTGCAGTTCATCGTGCCGCATCGCGGCCTGTATACCGGCGACGCGCTGGATCATTGTGGCCATAAGGTGCTGGCGCCGCTGCAGCTACCCGCGGCCGCATGGCAGGGCGTGTCACCCGCCGCGGAGCACTGGACCCAGGCTCGCTTGCCGGTACTGCTGCCGCCGCGCCGCGCCAATACCCACAAGGGCGAATCCGGCCATGTGCTGTGCGTGGGTGGCAACCACGGCAGCGGCGGCGCCATCGCGATGGCCGCCGAAGCGGCGCTGCGGGCGGGCGCTGGCCTGCTCAGCCTCGGCACCCGCCGCGACCATGTCGGCCCGTTGCTGGCACGCCTGCCCGAGGCGATGACCCACGCGCTGGAAGACGGCGACGCACTGCCGGCGCTGCTGGACAAGGCCAGGGTGGTGGCGATCGGGCCCGGGCTGGGCCAGGACGAGTGGGCACGCGCATTGTTTGCGCGGGTGCTGGCATGCGGCAAGCCACTGGTGATCGATGCCGATGCCCTGAATCTGTTGGCGCAGGACCCGCGCGCACTGCCCGAAGCCATTCTCACGCCGCACCCCGGCGAGGCTGCGCGTCTGCTCGGTTGCAGCACGCCTGATATCCAGGCCGACCGCTTCACCTGCGCACAGGCGCTGGCCGAACGTTTCCACGCGGTGGTGGTGCTGAAAGGGGCTGGCAGCATCGTGGCCGCCCCAGGACATCGGCCACGACTGATTGCCGCCGGCAATCCCGGCATGGCTGTCGGTGGCATGGGGGACCTGCTGACCGGCATCATCGCCAGCCTGCGCGCGCAGGGCCTGGCCGCCTTCGACGCCGCTGCGGCCGGTGCGCTGTTGCATGCGCTCGCGGGCGATGTAGCTGCCGCCGATGGCGCGCGCGGCCTGCTTCCTACTGATCTGCTGTCGCCGCTGCGGCGACTGGCCAACCCGGAACTCTCTCGATGATCGATTTCTTCCTTGCCGACAGCGATGCCACCGAACTGCTCGGGCAGTGGCTGGCGGCCACCCGGCCGCCGCAGGCGCTGATCGAACTGCGTGGCGACCTGGGCGCCGGCAAGTCCACCACTGCGCGGGCACTGCTGCGCGCGCTGGGGGTACAGGGTGCGATCCGCAGCCCAACCTACACCTTGGTCGAGCGCTATCCACTGGCCAGTGGCGGCGAGGCCTGGCACCTGGACCTGTACCGCATCGGCCAGGCCGGCGAACTGGATTTTCTCGGCCTGGACGAGGGCAGCGCGGTGCTGTGGCTGGTCGAATGGCCCGAGCGCGGGGCCGGTGCGTTGCCGCCGACTGACCTGGTGGTGGCCCTGGAAATCGAGGGGCAAGGGCGGCGTGTTCGTCTCACTGGGGCCAGCGACGCAGGACGTGAATGGCTGGAACGGCTTCCCAAAGGGGGCGACTTGCAGGCCATTTCTGCCGGCTGACGAGAACAAACACCGGCAGGTTACGGATTATTAAGGAAAAAGGTGTTGCATTCCGTTCAGCGCGGTGATTGAATCCTGAGCCATGCGCCCGGGGAACCGTCTCATTGCCATCTGTGCCGCCGTCGGACTGAGTCTGGCGAGCGTCAGTGCGTGGGCCGGCGAAGTCCGCCAGGTCCTGCTGAACACCGGCGCGACCGGTACCCGCGCCGAAATCTCGCTGGTTGGCAGCGGCGGCTACAAGACCTTGTCGCTGGCGGGTCCGAACCGGCTGGTGGTCGATTTCCCGGACTCCAGCGCGATACGCAATCTGAAGATGCCGGCTGCGCAGGGCGTGGTCACGGCGGTGCGTACCGGACAGCCGGTGCCGGGTACCTTCCGTGTCGTTTTCGACCTCGCTGAATCGGTGGCGCCGTTCCGCCCGCAGATGCAGCGCGAGGGCAATGAATCCAAGCTGGTGATCGAATGGCCGGGTGATGGCCCGGCCGTGGCCGCCAGCCGTCCGGCGGCGACGCCGACCGTGCCGCCGCCGCAGGCACCGGTTGCCGCACCGGCGCCGACGCCTGCCGAAAGCGCGCAGTCGCGTTCAGACGCCGCGCGTGCCACGGCGCTGCTGACGGCACAGGTGCAGCAGCAGGCCAGCGCGGCCGCTGCCGCACCGGCCACGCCGACGCCGGCACCGTCCACCGCGCCGGCCCAGGTCGCCGCCGCCGGTACCACCGCCAGCAGCACGCCTTCTTCCTCGCCGGCCGCGATCCTCGCCGGCCAGCGCACTGCTGCGGTAGTGACCAATCCGCCGGCTACGGCCCCCGCGCCGGTACCGACGACGGTCGTGCCGCCGCGCCCGGTCATGCCCAGCGATGCCTCGCGCATCCGCATGCAGGCCGGCATGCGCCACCTGGTGGTGGCCATCGATCCGGGCCACGGCGGCCAGGACCCCGGTGCGATCGGCCCGACCGGCAAGCGCGAGAAGGATGTGACCCTAGCCGTGGCGCGTGAGCTGGCCCGCCAGGTCAACGCGACGCCGGGCCTGAAGGCTTACCTGACCCGCGACAGCGACGTGTTCATTCCGCTGCCGATGCGTGCGCAGAAGGCGCGTGCGAACAAGGCCGACATCTTCATCTCGATCCACGCTGACGCTGCCGAGAACCGCTCGGCAACAGGTTCATCGGTGTATGTGCTGTCGACCAAGGGCGCCTCTTCGCAGCGCGCCCGCTGGCTGGCGGACAAGGAAAACGCGGCTGATCTGGTCGGCGGCGTGCGCCTGCAGCAGACCGAAGGCACGCTTGCCAACGTGCTGCTGGACCTGGCCCAGAGCGGCTACATGAAGGCGTCCGAGGACGCGGCCGGCCACGTGCTGGGCGGGCTGAAGCGGATCGGCAACAACCACAAGCCGAACATCGAGCGTGCCAACTTCGCGGTACTGCGTACTTCGGACATGCCGGCGATGCTGGTGGAAACCGCGTTCATCTCCAACCCGGACGAAGAGCGCCGCCTGATCGACCCGGCCTACCAGCGCAAGATCGCCGGTGCGGTGCTCGATGGCGTGCATACCTTCTTCAGCCGGCAGCCGCCGCCGGGCACGCTCTACGCGGCCCGCGCCCAGGCCGAGATCGACGCCGCCGGCACCATGGCCGGTGGCAGCAAGTAACCCGTGGTACGCATTGCGTAGGGTAGCGCCGGGCCATGCCCGGCGGAGGGGCGGCTCCGCTATCATCATCCCATGAAGTCTGCTGCCCATTCCGTCCCATGAGCGCGCCCGGCCCGCGTCCGATCCGGCCGTTGCCGGACATCCTGATCAACCAGATCGCCGCCGGCGAAGTGGTCGAGCGTCCTGCATCGGTGGTCAAGGAACTGGTCGAGAATGCGATCGATGCGGGCGCCAGCCGCGTCGATATCGACCTGGAAGAGGGCGGCGTGCGCCTGATCCGCATCCGCGACAACGGCAGTGGCATCGCGCCGGAGCAGTTGCCGCTGGCGGTGTCACGCCACGCCACCAGCAAGATCGCCGACCTCGACGATCTCGAATCGGTGGCCACGCTCGGCTTCCGCGGTGAAGCGCTGCCGTCGATCGCCTCGGTCAGTCGCTTCACCCTGTCCTCGCGCCGCGCGCATGACGAGCATGGCTCGGCGCTGCAGATCGAAGGCGGCAAGATCGGCGAAGTGACCCCGCGCGCGCATGCGCCGGGCACCACCGTGGAAGTACGCGAGCTGTTCTACAACGTGCCGGCGCGGCGCAAGTTCCTGCGCGCTGAGCGCACCGAACTGGGTCATATCGAAGAGTGGCTGCGTTCGCTGGCGCTGGCGCGGCCGGATGTCGAACTGCGCGTGTCGCACAACGGCAAGGCGTCACGCCGTTACAAGCCGGGCGACCTGTACTCCGATACGCGATTGGCTGAAACACTGGGCGAGGACTTCGCCAACCAGGCGGTGCGCGTGGACCACAGCGGTGCCGGACTGCGCCTGCACGGCTGGATCGCGCAGCCGCATTATTCTCGGGCCAGCGCCGACCAGCAGTACCTGTACGTCAATGGCCGTTCGGTGCGCGACCGCAGCGTCGCCCACGCGGTGAAGATGGCCTACGGCGATGTGCTGTACCACGGCCGCCAGCCGGCTTACGTGCTGTTCCTGGAGTTGGATCCGACTCGCGTCGACGTCAACGTGCATCCGGCCAAGCACGAAGTGCGCTTCCGTGATTCGCGGCTGGTTCATGACTTCGTCTACCGCACGCTGAAGGATGCGCTGGCCGATACCCGCGCCGGCATGTCGGCGCAGGAGATCGGTGCTGGCGCCATGCATCCGGTGGATGCGGCCGCTGCACCGATGGCATCGACCGCGGGCGCCTCCGGTTTCGGGCTGGTGCGCGGTCCCGCACCCGGTGCTGGCTCCGGTGGTGGTGGTGGCGGATTCTCAGGCTGGCGCCCGCAGCAGCCGCTGGGCCTGCAGGTGGCCGATGCACCGGCCGCCTACGCTGCGCTGTATGCCGCGCCCTCCGGTGCAGAACGCGGGGCGGCGTTACCGCCGATGCCGACCGAGAACGGGCTGCCGGTGACCAGCGCCGACGCCGGCGTGCCGCCGCTGGGTTATGCGATCGCGCAGCTGCACGGCATCTACATCCTGGCCGAGAATGCCGAAGGCCTGATCGTGGTCGACATGCATGCGGCGCACGAACGCATCGGCTACGAGCGGCTGAAGAACGCGCACGATGGCATCGGCCTGCAGTCGCAGCCGATGCTGGTGCCGATCACGCTGGCGGTGGGTGAGCGCGAGGCGGATACCGCCGAGAGCGAGGCGGATACATTGGCCGCACTCGGCTTCGAGGTGACCCGCGCCGGCCCTGGCTCGCTGCATGTACGCAGTATTCCGGCGCTGCTGGCCCACGCCGAACCGGAAGGCCTGCTGCGTGACGTACTGACCGACCTGCGCGAGCATGGCCAGAGCCGCCGCGTGGCAACTGCACGTGACGAGCTGCTGTCGACCATGGCCTGCCACGGCGCGGTGCGCGCCAACCGGCGGTTGACCGTGCCGGAAATGAACGCGCTGCTGCGCGACATGGAAATCACCGAGCGGTCCGGTCAGTGCAACCACGGCCGACCGACCTGGGCCCGTTTTTCGCTGGCGGAGATCGACCGCTGGTTCCTGCGCGGACGTTGAGGGGAGCATCGATGCGTTATCGGGGAATGGGCGGCCTGCTGGCCGCCTTGTTGTTGGCGGCCTGCAGCCCGGCGACGCCGCCGGCACCGGCCGTTGCTGAAGATCCAGCCTATGCCACCGCGCAGCAGCAGTGGCGCGTGGCGCGTTACCAGGACCTGACCCGGCCCGATGGCTGGACAGCACTGGTTGGCCTGCATTGGCTGCCGAACAAATCGCATTTCGTCGGAAGCGGCGCCACCAATGGCATCCGCCTGGCGGTCGGCCCGGACAAGCTGGGCCTGCTGCGCCGCGAAGGCAGCCAGTGGTGGTTCACCCCGGAAGCGGGCGCCGAGATCAGCCATGACGGCCAGCCGGTGCGCGGCCGCATCCGCATCGACACCGACAAGGATCCGCAGCCGACCCTGCTGGCCTTCGATGGTGGCAAGGGCCAGCTCGGCATCATTCGCCGCGGTCCGCGCGATGCGCTGCGGGTCAAGCACGCTGACGCACCGGCACGCCGCGATTTCGCCGGCCTGGAGTACTGGCCGGGTGGTCCGGACTGGCAGGTGCAGGCGCGCTTCATCCCGCATCCGCCGGGCAAGACCATGCCGATCGTTGATATCACCGGCCTGACCACTGAGATGCCGAATGCCGGTGCGGTCGAGTTCGAGCGCGATGGACGCGCCTGGCGGCTGGAGGCGATCGGTGCTCCCGGGCAGCCGCTGTTCCTGATCTTCGCCGACCGCACCAGCGGCCGCGGCAGTTATCCGGCCGGCCGCTACCTGGACACCGATGCGCCCGGCGCCGACGGCACGGTACGCATCGATTTCAATCACGCCTACAACCCACCGTGCGCGTTCACCGCCTACGCGACCTGCCCGTTGGCGCCGCCGGAAAACCGGCTGGACCTGCGCGTGGAAGCGGGCGAGAAGGCTTACCACCTGCCTGAAGGAGAAGGCTGAGATGCCGATCAGATCCCTGTTGCGTACCGCCGTTGTATTGGCGGCCTGTGCGCTGGCACCGCTGGTTGCAGCGCGTACCGTGCAAGCCGACACCGCTGGCGCAGCGGCGGCCAAGCCGCCGGTGCCGTTGCTGTGGAAAGTGACCGGCCCGGGTGACTCGCGCCTCTACCTGCTCGGCTCCTTCCACCTGCTGAAGCCGCAGGACTATCCGTTGTCGCCCGAAGTCGAGCAGGCGTTCGAGGCCTCGCAGCGGGTGGTATTCGAGCTGTCGCCGGAAGACATGCAGTCGCCACAGCTGGCCAGCCGCATGGTGCAGGCAGCGGTCCGTACCGATGGCAGCGAACTCAAGCGCGATCTTGATGCCGCCACCTGGCAGAAACTGCAGACGTTCGCCACCGAGAACAAGCTGCCACTGGCGCAGATGCAGGGCATGAAGCCGTGGTTTGTCGGCCTGAGCATTTCGGTCGGGCAGATGCAGAAGATGGGGCTGGACCCGGCCCTTGGCCTGGATCGGCACTTCATGGAGCGCGCGCAGAAGACTGGCCGCAAGACGGCGGGCCTGGAAGACATCGATACCCAGATCGGCATGCTCGACGGCATGACCGTGCAGGAGCAGCGGCAGATGCTGTCCGAGGCGCTGGACCAGGCCGGCAAGGGTGATGAGCAGGCCCGCCAGCTGCACGACGCATGGCGCCGCGGCGATGAGCGTGTGCTGTGGACGAAGATGGCCGCGGAAATGCGCCAGCAGTATCCGCAGCTGTACCAGCGCATCAACACCGGTCGCAATGATGCATGGGTGCCCAAGCTGCTGCCGTACCTGCAGGCCGGGCAGGGCGGTACGCTGGTCGTGGTCGGCACACTTCACCTGCTCGGCAACGATGGCGTGGTCGAGAAGCTGAAGGCGAAGGGCTACAAGGTCGAGCGCGTGTGCACGGGGTGCAAGGCGAAACGCTGACGCATCGCGGCTGGACTGCAAAACAGAACGGCGCGCCAGAGGCGCGCCGTTTTCGTTCCAGCCGGGCCAATGGCTCAGCGGCGTGTCTTGCCGCCGCTACCCGTACCTGTGCCGGTGGCAGTGCCGGTTTCATTCGGCTTGTTGCCGGCGCCGGTACCCGTCCCGGTACCGCCCGGGCGCGGGCCGCCGAAACCGGTGCCCATGTTGCGCTGGAACTCCTGCCACAGCTCCAGGTTGCGCTCGGTCAGCTGGTTCATCATCGCCCACGGCGTCTGCCCCAGCAGGTTGCCCATCTGCTGGCGGAACTGCTGCTGCTGGTCGAGGAAGACCTGCATGCTGCGCTCCAGGTAGTTGCCCATGAAGCCCTGCAGGGAATCGCCGTAGAAGCGGATCAGCTGGCTCAACAGCTGGGTGGACAGCATCGGTTCGCCGTCCTGTTCCTGGTCGGCGATGATCTGCAGCAGGACCGATCGCGTGAGGTCGTCGCCGCTCTTGGCGTCGCGGACTTCGAAGTCTTCACCGTCCAGGATCAGCTGGCGCACGTCCTCGATGGTGATGTAGCTGGAGATCTCGGTGTCGTAGAGACGGCGGTTCGGATACTTCTTGATGATGCGGGTCGCAGCCATGAAGCGGTACTCGTCACAGTAGACGCGCAGCATGGCGCAGTGCAGCAGCCGTTGCAACCGCCTCAGCCCCCGCCAGGCTTGGCTTTCGGCGGCGATCATGTTGCGCAACAAGGGTTTGCGTGCTGCGCAGCATGACTCTCGGCAGGGGGCGGCAGCGCGCGCTGCAACCACCCCGTGCGCGGCTTACCAGCCCATATGGTGGCCGCCGTTGATGTCCAGGTTGCTGCCGGTGATCCACGAGGCCTCGTCGGCCACCAGGAACGACACGCCGTAGGCGATTTCTTCCGGCTTGCCCAGGCGCCCGGTGGGGATGTCGGCGATGATCTTGGCGCGCACTTCCTCCGGCACCGCCATCACCATGTCGGTGGCGACGTAGCCGGGCGAAATGGTGTTGACGGTGATGCCAAAGCCGGCATTCTCGCGGGCCAGCGAGATGGTGAAGCCGTGCATGCCGGCCTTGGCCGCTGCGTAGTTGGCCTGGCCATACTGGCCCTTCAGGCCGTTGATCGAGCTGATCTGGATGACCCGGCCCCAGCCGCGGCGGCGCATGCCCTCGATCACCGGGCGGGTGACGTTGAACACCGAATTGAGGTTGGTGTTGATCACATCGTGCCACTGGTCCGCGCGCATGCGGTGGAAGGTGGTGTCGCGGGTGATGCCAGCGTTGTTGACCAGGATCTCGACCGGCCCGAGCTCGGCCTCGACCGCGCGCACCATCGCCTCGGCGCTGTCCGGATCGGAGACATCACCTGGGAAGATCGACACGCTGTAGCCGCGTTCGGTCATCGCCTGCAGCCAGGCACGGGCCTTGGCTTCGTCGCGGTAATTGGTGGCGACCCGGTGGCCCTGGTCGGCCAGGCGTTGGCAGATGGCGGTACCGATGCCGCCGGTTCCGCCGGTGACCAGTGCGACGCGAGATGTCATGGAATGCTGTCCGGGAATCAGGTGGGGGAAGGGGGATTCTGCAACATCGGCGCGGAAAGTGCGCCGGCCGGCAGCAGGATATCGGTACGCGGCAGCCGCGCCGGGTCGAAGGCCCGTTGCGCGGCGGCGAACAGCGTGTCCAGATCCTGCGCGTGGTCCAGCGCGGCGGGGGCCTGGCCGAGCAGCTGCCAGAGCTGGCGCAGCACCGGCACCGGTCGCGTGCTGTCGACCGCCAGCGCCGCCAGTGACTTGGACAGCTTGTGGCCCGGTGCATCCAGCAGCAGGGGTAGATGCCAGTAGCGCGGCACCGCCAGGCCCAGCGCCTGCTGCAGCAGGATCTGCCGCGCGGTGGAATCGAGCAGGTCGGCGCCACGCACCACTTCGGTCACGCCCTGTGCAGCGTCGTCCACCACCACCGCCAGCTGGTACGCCCAGCAGCCGTCGGCGCGGCGCAGCACGAAGTCGCCGACCTCGGCATGCACGTCCTGCTGCTGTGGGCCACGCAGGCCATCGTCGAAGTGCACGAGGCTGCCAGGCGGCACGCGGAAGCGGACGGCCGGGTCCGGTCTTGGTTGCCGCGCAACGCAGCGATGGTGGATGCCGCCGCTGGCAGCCAGCTCGCTGCGGCTGCAGTGGCAGATGAAGGCCAGATCATCGGCGAGCAGCACATCCAGTGCGGCCTGGTAGACCTCGCCACGGGCGCTCTGCCAGAGGATCGGGCCATCATGGACCAGGCCGAACGCGGACAGTGCCCGCAGTTGTGACTCGGCGGCACCGGGCACGGTGCGCGGCGGATCGACGTCTTCGATGCGCAGCCGCCACAAGCCGCCGTGATGGCGCGCGAGCAGCCAGCTGCCGAAGGCGGCGAGCAGGGATCCGGGGTGGAGCAGGCCGGTCGGCGAGGGCGCGAAGCGGCCGCAGGGAATGGGGGAGGTCATGCAGGCTGAATCGTCGGTCAGGTTGGCGCTTGAATTCAAGCTGACCGCACCGCAAATTGATCGATATCGACCCCTTCCGAGCCGGAATTTCCCATGTTCACCCGTATAGCCCTCTTCCTGGCCACGAACTTTGCCGTGCTGATCCTGGCCAGCATCGTGATGTCGCTGACGGGAACCGACCCCAGCAAGATGAGCGGCCTGCTGATCATGGCCGGCATCTTCGGTTTCGGTGGCTCCTTCATTTCGCTGCTGCTGTCCAAGTGGATGGCCAAGCGCTCCACCGGTGCGGTGGTGATCACCGAGCCACGCAACCAGACCGAGCGTTGGCTGCTGGCCACCGTCGAGCGCCAGGCCAAGGCGGCCGGCATCGGCATGCCTGAAGTGGCGGTGTATGAGGGCCCGGAGATCAACGCCTTCGCCACCGGTGCCAACCGCAACAATGCGCTGGTGGCGGTGTCCACCGGCCTGCTGCACAACATGAGCGAAGACGAGGCCGAAGCAGTGCTGGGCCACGAGATCGCCCACGTCGCCAACGGTGACATGATCACCATGGCGTTGCTGCAGGGTGTGCTGAACACCTTCGTGATCGTGCTGGCCCGCGTGGTCGGCGGCATCATCGACAGCGCGCTGTCGGGCAACCGCGAAGGCGGCGGCCGCGGTTTTGCGTACTACATCATCGTGTTCGTGCTGGAGATGGTGTTCGGCCTGTTCGCCACCATGATCGCGATGTGGTTCTCGCGTCACCGTGAGTTTCGTGCCGATGCCGGCGGTGCCTCGCTGGCCGGCCGCCAGAAGATGATCGCCGCGCTGGAGCGCCTGCAGCTCAACCACGGCCAGAGCACGCTGCCGACCCAGATCGCCGCCTTCGGTATTGCCGGTTCGACGGCGAAGAAGCTGTTCATGAGCCACCCGCCGCTGGAAGAGCGCATTGCCGCACTGCGGGCGTCTACGGTGGCGTAAGCCTCCGCTTCCAAGGTAGTGCAGGAACGCCTGGCCTCGCGCCGGGCGTTTTTGTTTGTGCGTCGACGCATCGGTGGTGCCGGGAACGACCTGGCGAGAGTCATTTCCGCGACCGCGGAGGGGTGTCACTTTCTTTGTGCGCAAAGAAAGTAACCAAAGAAACGCTCCGCCAGCCGCGAGCCGACGTGCTCCGCACGTCGGTGCCCTGCGCTCCTCGGCCCGTCGAGGGACGGTGCGGGAACTCGCTGCGCTCAGACACCCGCACCTCTTCGCCCTCGCCGGACCTGCGGTGCTCGGCTCGCTTGAAGGCGGACTGGAAAATCAAGATCAAGGGCAACAGCATCCACGCATGGGGTGGATCTTCGGGGTGCAGCTGTGGGTACTTGACCTTGGGTCCGCCTTGAGCGAGCCGAGCATCGCAGGGGAATCAGGGGCGAAGAGGCGCCGGTGTTTGAGCGCAGCGAGTTCGGCGCCGTCCCCTGATTCGCCGAGAAGCGCAGGGTACCGGCGCGTAGCGACGGCTCGCGCCCTGGCGGCGTGTTTCTTTGGTTACTTTCTTTGCACGAGCAAAGAAAGTGACACCCCTCCGCGGTCGCGGAAATGAATCTCCGAGCGCGCAAACGAAAACGGCACCTTCGCAGGTGCCGTCTCCATGAACCGCTTTACACGGAACCTCAGAACTTCGCGTCGAACTCCGCCGCGTAGCCGGTGTTCACCAGCACCTTCTGCAGCGACTCGGCCACCTTCAGGTTGCCGGCCACGATCTGGTGGGTGTCCGGGCCACGGTTGTCCATGCGGCCCAAGGTCGCGCCCTTGAAGTCGCAGACCTTGCCACCGGCCTCGCGGACCAGCAGCAGGCCAGCGGCGATGTCCCACGCCTTCACACCGGCTTCGAAGTAGGCATCAGCGCGGCCACAGGCCACGTAGGCCAGGTCCAGCGCGGCTGAACCGGTGCGGCGGATGTCCTCGGCCTGGACCAGCAGGGTGTCGACCGACTTCAGCTGGGCGCTGGCGCGGGCGCGCTCACGCGGGGCGAAGCCGGTGTGGATCATGGTGCCTTCCAGGTCCTTGCGGTCGGCAACGCGGATGCGGCGGTCGTTCAGCACGGCACCAGCGCCACGGCTGGCGGTGAACAGTTCATTGCGCAGAGGGTCGAAGATGACCGCATCGGTCGGCTCGCCGTTCTCGACCAGGGCGATCGACACGCAGTAGTGCGGCACGCCGCGCAGGTAATTGCTGGTGCCATCGAGCGGGTCGATGACCCACATCTGGCGACGCTCGCCCTGCACGCCACCTTCTTCGCCGAAGATGCCGTATTCGGGATAGGCGCGCTTGAGTTCCTTGACGATGACCTTTTCCGCGTCCGCGTCCACTTCGCTGGCGTAGTCCATCCGGCCCTTCTGCACCACGTTCAGCGCCTCGAGCTTGTTGATGTTGCGCAACAGGACGTTGCCGGCGAGGCGGGCGGCCTTGACCATGACGGTTACGGCGGGTTTCTGCATGGCGTGGGCTCCCGGAAAGGCAGAAGAGAAGGGCTGGCGGGGGAAAAGAGCGGGTCCGGCGCAGTGGCCGGCCGCACAGTTTACCATTGGTCTTCGTCCAGCTCGACATTTTCCCTGTTCATGTCCCAGTTTCCCGTCGCCACCCGCCTCCGATTCGTCCTGGTCGGTACCCAGCACCCCGGCAACATGGGCGCCGCCGCCCGTGCCCTGAAGACCATGGGCCTGGCCCGCCTGGTGCTGGTCGCGCCCGAAAAGCCATTGGACGAGGAGGCCTTCCGCCGCTCGGCCGGTGCCGAAGACGTACTCGGTGACGCCCCGGTGGTGGCCACCCTGGCCGAGGCCGTGGCCGACTGCCGCCTGGTGCTGGGCTGCACTGCCCGCGCGCGCCGCGTCCAGCTGGAGGAGTACCTGCCCGCCGAGGCCGCTGCCCGCGCCGTGACCAAGGCCGGCGAAGGTGCCGAGGTAGCGCTGGTGTTCGGCCGCGAGCGTACCGGGCTGACCAACGAAGAGCTGCAGCTGTGCCACGCGGCGGTGCACATCCCGTCCGATCCGGAGTTCAGCTCGCTCAACCTGGCGGCAGCCGTACAGGTGCTGGCCTATGAAACCCGCATGCAGCTGCTTGGCGCACAGCCGGTGGCTGAGCCGGGGACCGGCGTCCGCGAACAGGTCGCCAGCCATGAGCAGATGGAGAGCTTCTTCGCCCAGCTCGGCGACACCCTGGACGAGATCGATTTCCACAAGGGCCGCGCGCCGGAATCGGCGATGCGCAAGCTGCGCCGCCTGTTCCTGCGCAGCGAGCCGAGCGAGCAGGAAGTACGCCTGCTGCGCGGCATCCTCGCCGATACCCAGCGCATGGCGCGGCTGGCCCAGGCGGGCAACAAGGACAGCTGACGACGTTCTCATTTTTTCGGGTAGTCTGTCCGGATACCCAGGGGGGATGAAGCCTGTGTCAGGTCTTCGAAAGGCAATGCAGGGGGGACTGCTGAGCCTGGCCATGGTCCTGCTGGCCGGGACGGTGCGTGCAGCACCGGACCCGGTGCTGGTGCTGGGCCGGATCAGCGATGATCCCAAGGCCCACTACGAGCAGCTGCAGCCACTGCTGGACTATGTGGTGCCGCGCATGCACGACGTCGGGATCAAGGAGGGGAGGATCCTGATGGCGCGCGACCCCCAGCAGATGGCCAGCTACCTGCGGCGGGGACGGGTCGACTGGGTCACCGAAACATCGGGCACGGCCATGGCGCTGGGCCAGCGCAGTGGCGCTCGTCCGCTGCTGCTGACCGAGCGCAATGGCGTGCGTGAATACCAGACGGTGTTCTTCGTGCGCAGCGACAGCCCGATCCAGCGCGTGCAGGATCTGCGCGGCCATCGGTTGGCCCTGCAGAACACCGCGTCCACCAGTGCCTACCTGGTGCCGGTGATGACCCTGCTGCAGGACGGGCTGTCACCACAGATCCTTGCCGGGGTCTGGGATATGCCGGGCCGGGACAGCGTGGGCTATGTGTTCGTGCGCAGTGAGTTGAACATCGCCACCTATGTGCACAAGGGGATGGCCGATGTGGGAGCGGTGAGCAGCGTGGACTGGAACGACGAACGGCGGGTGCCGGCGGCGTTCCGGCGCGACTTCCGCGAACTGCTGCGCACCGAGCCGTACCCGCGTGCGGTGGAGATGGTGCGCGCCGACCTCGATCCGAGGGTGCGTGACCGCCTGCAGCAGGTGCTGCTGGAGGCGGCCAGCGATCCGCGGGCGCAGGGGGCGTTGCATCGGTTTTTTGGCACTTCCGGTTTCCACCGCGTCGATGCGCATGCGCAGCAGCGGCTGGATGAATTGAAACAAGGATTGACGCGCGTGCGGATGGAAGTGGAATGAAGTGGCTCGGCTCGGGAATGCAGGCCCGGTTCCTGCTTGCGATGGGCGGGGCGATGATCGTGGTCGTGGCGATCCTGGCGGTACTGCTGGGGCGGCAGACGGCGATGCAGAGCGAGGTGCGCAACCTCAGTGGCAGTGTCATCCATGAACTGTTCGATCGCGGCGTGCGCAGCCGTGGCGAGGCGATGGCGCGCGAGTTGTCCGATGCGCTGGCCAACCCGCTGTACTACCGCGATCTGGACCAGATCGGTGCGCTGGTGCGCAATACTGCCCGCCAGCAGGTGGTGCGCTACGTGCTGGTGTTCGATGACCATGGCCGGCTGGTGCATGACGGTACGGTCGAGGTTGCCGGTTTCGGGCAGCCCATGGCCGACCCGCTGGCGCCCGGAGCAGTGGCCGCGCGGGCCCTGGTGGTGCAGGAATCGCCGAAGGTGCTCGACAACGCGATGCCGATCATGGTCGGCAACCAGCGCATCGGTGGCGTCCGCGTCGGCATGGCGCTGGACGAGGTGCAGCAGCGCGAGCAGGCTGCCAACGCCACGCTCGGAGAGCGCCTGCAGCAGGTCGGCAGCCGCCACCTGGGCTGGCTGCTGCTGATGCTGGGGCTGCTGGTGGTGATCGGCGTGGTGGTGATCCTCTACGTGCAGCGCACCCTGGTGGCGCCGATCCGTGACCTGGCTGCGGCGGCACGCCGTATCGAAGCCGGGGACTACCAGGCGCCGCTGGCGGAGAACAGCCGCGATGACGAGGTTGGTGAGCTGGTACGCGGCTTTGCCAGCATGCGTGATGCGATCGCCCGCCATGATCGCGAAGTGCGGCGCATGGCCTATACCGATGCGTTGACCGGGCTGACCAACCGGCTGGCGTTCCGCGAGGCACTGGATCACCGGTTGATGGCTGCGCGCGCTTCCAACCATAGGCTGGGCCTGCTGTTTGCCGACATTGACGACTTCAAGCGGGTCAACGATACCCTTGGCCACGAGGCAGGCGACGAGGCGTTGCTGCAGTTCGCACAGCGCATCGGCCGCGCAGTGACCGAAGCCGGTGGCGATGAGGCGCTGCTGGCGCGGTTCGGTGGCGACGAGTTCGTGATCCTGGTCGGCGACGGTGACGTGGCTGCCAATGCGCGATTGCTGGCCGAAGTGCTGGTGCGCGAGCTGGGCAAGCCGCTGGTGGTGCAGGGCAGGGAATTGTTCCTCGGCACCTCGATCGGCGTGACCCTGTTCCCCGACGACGCGGCCGATGCGACCACGCTGCTGAAGAACGGCGACATCGCCATGTACCAGGCGAAGATGGCCGGCAAGAACTGCTATCGCTACTACAGCCGCGCGATGGACCATGCAGTCGAGCGCCGCGTGCACATGGAGCAGGAGCTGCGCGGTGCCTGGGAGCGCGGCGAGCTGCGCCTGGCCTACCAGCCGATCTTCCGCATGCGCGACCGCCGGATGGTAGGTGTCGAAGTACTGCTGCGCTGGCAGCACCCGACCCTGGGTACGATCCCGCCGTCGGTGTTCATCGAAGTGGCCGAGCAGAGCGGGTTGATCGAGATCATCGGCCCGAAGGTGCTGCGCGCGGCCTGCATGGAAGCCTCGCAGTGGCCGCGCGGAGCGGGCGGCGATGACCTGTTCGTATCGGTCAATGTATCGCCTCGGCAGCTGCGCGGCGGCGAGTTGCCGGCACTGGTGGCGCAGTGCCTGCATGAGTCCGGGCTGCCGGCCTCGCGCCTGCACCTGGAGCTGACCGAGACCGCGGTGATCGGCGATGAGATGGTGGCCGCGCAACTGCTGGACAAGTTGCACCGCACCGGTGTGAAGGTCTGGCTGGATGATTTCGGCACCGGCTTCTCCGGCCTCAGCCATCTGCGCCAGGTGCCGGTGGATGGGGTAAAGATCGACAAGAGCTTCGT
Organism: Stenotrophomonas sp. GW821-FHT09E08; assembly: GCF_059416125.1. Lineage (NCBI taxonomy): Bacteria > Pseudomonadati > Pseudomonadota > Gammaproteobacteria > Lysobacterales > Lysobacteraceae > Stenotrophomonas > Stenotrophomonas sp. GW821-FHT09E08. The sequence goes on along the minus strand of NZ_JBWKOO010000003.1, from coordinate 354,507 downwards.
CGCCGACATGCAGCGCGACCCCGACGACCTTGCTCTGACCACGGCGATCATCGCCATGGCCCATGCGCTGGGCATCACGGTGGTGGCCGAGGGCATCGAGCAGCAGGCGCAGTTCGAACTGCTGGCCCAGCGTGGCTGCGACCTCGGCCAGGGTTACTGGCTGAGCCACCCGGTGACCGCCACCGAAGTGGTACGGATGATCGAGTCGGGCCTGTAGCCGTTGTCTTGGGGTCAGATCCCTTTTCCGCGGGAAAAGGGATCTGACCCCGGCCCCGTGTTATAGCGGGCGCTTGCTAGGGTCGCCGGGCAGTTCGCGCACCAGCTTCGGGATCAGGTAACCGGACAGGCGCGCGGTCAGGCCGGCGATCAACGCCTTGGCCTGGATGTCGTCCACTTCGAAGTGGGCCACGCCCTCGACCCGGTCCAGCTGGTGCAGGTAGTAGGGCAGCACGCCGGCGGCGAAGCTGCGTTCGCTCAGGTCCTGCAGCGCCTGCACGCTGTCGTTGACCCCGCGCAGCAGCACTGCCTGGTTCAGCAGCTGGGCGCCGATGCCGCGCAGGCGGGCCATCGCCGTATCGACGCTGGCATCGAATTCATTGGCGTGGTTGGCATGGACCACGATCGCCAGCGGCCAGGGCAGCCCGCCCAGCCAGGCCAGCAGCTCCTCGTCCACCCGCTCCGGCAGCACGATCGGCAGCCGCGTGTGGATGCGCAGCCGACGGATGTGCGGGATCTGGCGCAGCGCGTCGGTCAGCTCGGCCAGCTTGTGCGTGGCCAGCGACAGCGGGTCGCCGCCGGACAGGATCACCTCGTCGATGTCCGGGTCGGCCGCGATGGCCGCCACCGCCTCCTGCCAGCCGCCCTTGGCGGCATTCTCCGCGCCATAGTCGAAGTGCCGGCGGAAGCAGTAGCGGCAGTTGATCGCACAGCTGCCGGTGGCCACCAGCAGGGCACGGCCGCGGTACTTCTGGATGACGCCGGTGGCCTTCTTTGCCGCGCCGTCGCCCACCGCGTCGAAGCTGAACCCGGGCGCCGGACGCATTTCCTCGTCGATCGGCAGCACCTGGCGCAGCAATGGGTCGGCCGCATCGCCCTTGCGCATGCGGGCCACGAAGCCCTCCGGCACGCGCAGCGCGAACTGGGCCATGGCTTCGTCCGAGACACCCAACGCGGCCGGGTCCAGCTGCAGCCGGGCCAGCAGGGCGTGCGGGTCGCGCAGCGCCTGGCGCCAGAGCTGCTGCCAGCGTGCGGGTGCGCCTGGCGACGGGGTCCGGGGGAAGGCGGAAAGCTGCATGGACAGGGGGCCTGCGGTTATCATGGACACATAAACAGTTGCCCGCCGGGGTTCCGGTGGGCTTTCCATTCTATCCGGCTCGCCGCACGCGCGGCGGTTTCGCCATTTGAGGAGCTTGAGCATGGCCACTGCGGGCATGAACGATGTCAAGAACGGGATGAAGATCCTGGTCAACAATGAACCGGCCGTCATCTCCGAGACCGAGTTCATCAAGCCGGGCAAGGGCCAGGCCTTCACCCGCGTGCGCTATCGCTTCATCAAGTCGGGCCGCACGGTCGAAATGACCATGAAGGCGACCGATGACGTGGAAGTGGCCGATGTGGTCGATACCAACATGGACTACATGTACAGCGACGGTGAGTACTGGCACTTCATGGACCCGGAAACCTTCGAGCAGGTCCAGGCCGACAAGTCCGGCATGGGCGGCGCTGAGAAGTGGCTGAAGGGCGAAGAGTCCTGCATCGTGACCCTGTTCAACGGCTCGCCGATCTTCGTGCAGCCGCCGAACTTCGTCGAACTGAAGATCACCGAGACCGATCCGGGCGTCCGTGGCGACACCTCCGGTGGCGGCGGCAAGCCGGCCACCCTGGAAACCGGTGCAGTGGTCCGCGTGCCGCTGTTCGTCAACCAGGATGAAATCATCAAGGTCGACACCCGCTCGGGCGAGTACTCCTCGCGCGTCAAGTAATCCGGGTACGCGCTGGTGCATTCGCGCTGGCGCTCCCACGATCCGCGATGCGGATCGTGGGCCCCACTTACCAGCACCCACACCCCGCCGCTTCGCGGCCGCCCCTGACTCAGGGGCTCGTCCTCCAGAAGCTCAGCGGTAGCCGTTCGGCCGGAGATCAGTCGCCCGGCAGACCCAAGGCCGCCAATGGTCCCTCCTCCCACAGCCCAGTGAGCCCGCATGAGCGATAGCCCGCACCTCCCTGAAGCCTGCGACCTGCTCATCGAAGCCGGTTATGTCGTTCCGATCGAGCCGCATACGGTGGTGCTGGAAGACCATGCCGTGGCCATCCGTGGCAGCGAGATCGTGGCCATCCTGCCGCGTGCCGAAGCCCGTGCGCGTTTCCGCGCCACCCAGGTGGTGAGCCGCCCCGAGGCCGCGCTGATGCCGGGCCTGGTCAACGCGCACACGCACAACCCGATGACCCTGCTGCGCGGCGTCGCCGACGACCTGCCGCTGATGACCTGGCTGCAGCAGCACATCTGGCCGGTGGAAGCGGCGGTGATCGGCCCCGAATTCGTTGCCGACGGCACCACGCTGGCCATTGCCGAGATGCTGCGCGGCGGCACCACCTGCGCCAACGAGAACTACTTCTTTGGCGACGTGCAGGCAGCGATCTACAAGAAGCACGGTTTCCGCGCGCTGGTCGGCGCGGTCATCATCGATTTCCCCACCGCCTGGGCCAGGACCGACGACGAGTACTTCGCCAAGGCCGGTGAACTGCATGACCAGTGGCGCACCGATCCGCTGATCGGCACCGCGTTTGCCCCGCATGCACCGTACACGGTCAACGATGCCAATTTCGAGCGGGTGCGGATGCTGTCCGACCAGCTCGACATGCAGGTGCACCTGCACACCCACGAGACCGCGCAGGAAATCACCGATTCGATCAAGCTGCACGGCCAGCGCCCGCTGGCACGGCTGGATCGGCTCGGCCTGGTCAATGACCGCCTGATCGCGGTGCACATGACCCAGCTCACCGAAGCAGAGATCCACCTGTGCGCCGAGCGTGGCGTCAGCGTGGTGCACTGCCCGGAATCGAACCTGAAACTGGCTTCCGGTTTCTGCCCGGCCTGCGCCCTGCAACGCGCAGGCGTGAACCTGGCCATCGGTACCGATGGCTGCGCCAGCAACAACGACCTGGACATGTTCAGCGAGAACCGCACCGCGGCGATCCTGGCCAAGGCCGTGGCCGACGATGCCACCGCGCTGGACGCGGCGACCACACTGCGCGCGTCCACGCTCGGTGGCGCCCGTGCGCTGGGCTTCGGCGACCGCATCGGTTCGATCGAAGTCGGCAAGCAGGCCGACCTGGTCTGCGTTGATCTGTCCGCGCTGGAAACCCAGCCGCTGCACAACGTGCTGTCGCAGCTGGTGTACGCCACCGGCCGCCAGCAGGTCAGCGACGTCTGGATTGCCGGCAAGCCGAAGCTGGTGCAGCGCGAGCTGGTCGGCATGGACCTGCCGGGCATCATCGCCAACGCGCGCCAGTGGCGCGAGCGCATCCGTCATATCCGCGCCTGAACCCCGGCGCCGCAAGGACTCCCTCATGACTGCCCCCCACGCATCCTCCAATTTCGATCAGGCCGAGCTGGACAAGTTCGCCGCACTGGCCAACCGCTGGTGGGACGCTGACGGCCCGCAGAAACCGTTGCATGCGCTGAACCCGGTACGCCTGCAGTACGTGGCCGACCGCGTGCCGCTGCGCGGCGCACGCGTGCTCGACATCGGTTGTGGTGGTGGTCTGTTGAGTGAAGCACTGGCCCAGGCCGGTGCCGAGGTCACCGCCATCGACCTGGCCCCGGAACTGGTAAAGGTCGCGCGGCTGCACGCGCTGGAAAGCGGTGCCACGGTCGATTACCGGGTACAGGCCGCCGAGGACCTGGCCGCCGAGCAGCCGGGCAGCTTCGACGTGGTCACCTGCATGGAAATGCTCGAGCACGTGCCGGACCCGGGCGCGATCATCGAGGCCTGCATGCGCCTGCTGAAGCCGGGCGGTCACCTGTTCCTGTCGACCATCAACCGCACCGCTGCAGCTTTTGCCGTGGCGATCGTTGGTGCCGAGTACGTGGCGCGGCTGCTGCCCAAGGGCACCCATCACTACCAGGAATTCATCAAGCCGGCCGAGCTGGCGCGCTGGCTGCGCGAGGCTGACCTTCAGCTGGCCGACGTCAGCGGCATGGCCTACGAGCCTTGGCGCAACCGCGCGCGGCTGAGCAGCCGTACCGACATCAACTACCTGGCCCACGCGGTCAAGGCTGCATGACCACCGTGCAGTTCCCGCGCGCGGTGCTGTTCGACCTGGATGGCACCCTGCTGGACAGCGCACCGGACTTCGTCGCCACACTTGATGCGATGCTGGCCGAGCGTGGTCGCCCGCCGGTCGATCCGGTGCTGCTGCGGCCGGTAGTGTCCAAGGGCTCGCGCGCGATGGTGTCGGTGGCCTTCCCTGAGCTGGAAGCCATTAAACGCGATGCTCTGATCCCCGAGTTCCTGCAGTGCTACGAACCGCTGATCGGCCAGCACGCAGTGCTGTTCGACGGCGTGGCCGGCATGCTCGCCGCGCTGGATGAGGCCGGTACGGTGTGGGGCATTGTCACCAACAAACCCGAGTACCTGGCGCGGCTGATCCTGCCGCAGTACGGCTGGCAGCAGCGCTGTGCGGTGCTGGTCGGCGGTGACAGCCTGGCCGAGCGCAAGCCGCACCCGCTGCCGTTGCTGCACGCCGCGCAGGCCATCGGCATCGCCGCCGAAGACTGCGTGTACGTGGGTGACGACGAGCGCGACATCATCGCCGCGCGTGCCGCGGCCATGCCGTCGGTGGCGGCGTTGTGGGGTTACCGCCTGCACAGCGACGATCCGCTGGCCTGGCAGGCCGACGTGCTGGTCGAGAACGCCGAACTTCTGCAACTGGCCAGCCTCTGGCCGACCCGGCCGGCAGCCCCGGCCCAGCCGTAAGGAATCACGTAGTGAGCAGTACCGCGCTGGACAGTTTCCTCGACAAGTGGCGCAGCCGTTGGCCGGAATGGTCGGTGGCCGCCCCGTTCGTGGCCGAATCGCAACGCGATATCGCAGTGGCGTGGTTTGCGCTGCTGCAGGAATTCGACGACATGCTCAACACCAGCGGCGACCCGCTGCCGGCCGACGCCAAGCTGGCGTGGTGGGGCGAGGAGTTGCGCAGCTGGGCCGCGCATCGTTCGCGCCATCCGCTGGGCCGTCTGCTGGAGCCGGTGCGTGCGCCGTGGGCACAACTGGCCGAAGCACTTCCGGATCTGGTTGAAGCGCGTACCGTCGCGCTGGATGCGGCTGGTGCCGAGCGTGCGCTGGCCAACTACGCCGAGGCCGTAGCCGCCGTGGAAGCGGCGCTTTTTGCCGACAAGCCGCGCACCGGCGCAGGCCGTGCGGTGCTGCTGCAGACCCTGGCCCAGCGCCTGCAGGACGCCGGCGTGGCTGGTGTGCCGCGCAGCCTGCTGGACGAGGATTCCAGCACCGCCGCGCAGCGCTGGGCACAGCATCTGTTGAAGGGGTGGGGCAGCCGGGTGCCCGGCCCGCGCCCGCGCCGCGTGTGGTCCAGCCTGGCGCGTGCCCGCGTCGCCGCGCAGGCCGCAGGCAAGCCGGTTGAAGCGACGCCGGTGCGCACCCTGCTGCGCGTGTGGTGGGCCGCGCGCGGCTGACTGCTTAGGTGGGTGCGGACTTTGGTCCGCACGCTGTATGAGATTGTGCCGACCAAGGTCGGCGCCCACCAAAGCGCATTGCGCGCGTTACTTGCGTTCCAGCACCAGCAGCGGGTCGATACGGGTATCGAACCAGTTCATGCCCCAGTGCAGGTGCGGGCCGGTGGCGCGGCCGGTGGCGCCGACGGCGGCGATCACCTGGCCCTGTTCCACACGGTCACCGACCTTCACGTCGATGCGTGACAGGTGCAGGAAGTTGGAGCTGACCCCGAAACCGTGGTCGAGCAGCAGCGTGCCGCCGGTCAGGTACAGGTCCGGGCCGGCGAAGGTGACGATGCCGGCAGCCGGTGCTTTCACCGGAGTGCCGGTCGGCACCGCGATGTCCATGCCGGAATGCCCGGCACCGGGTTGGCCGTTGTATACGCGCGCATTGCCGAAGCGGCCGCTGATGCGGCCCTGCACCGGCCAGATGAAGGTCTGGGTGAAGTCAATGCGGTCGTCATCACGGGCGCGTGCAGCGGTCACCTGCGCCTGCTCGCGCTTGATCCGCTCGGCGATGGCCGGTGGTGGATTGACCGTCTTCGGCGGCACGCCGTTGACACGTTCGGTGGGCCAGTCGCGCGGTGTCACCGTGATGGTTGCGGTGTCGCTGCCACCATCGGGGCGTTGCACCTGCACGCGCAGTGGACCCTTCTCGTCACGGCCGATGCCGAACACCACGCTGCCATAGCCGCTCACCCGCAACTGGCGGCCGGCGTATTGCACGCGGCTGCCGGCGGGTACCTTGCCGATCACCAGCGCGCCCTGCGACGCGCTGGCCGGGAACACCACGCGGCTGTCGATCAGGCTGCCGATGCCATCCTGTGCCTGCGCCGAAGGTGCGGAAAACAAGGGCGCCGCCAGCATCGCCCCGATCAGGAGAATGGAGCGCATCAGCGGTCGTAGGTCATGCGCTGGCCGGCGGGTTCGCCCACCAGCTTGCTGCCATCCCACACCAGCTGGCCGTTGACCCAGGTGGAGGCGATGCGCGAACGGAAGGTGGTGCCTTCAAACGGCGACCAGCCGCACTTGGACAGCACGTCCTCGCGCTTGACGGTGAACGGCACGTCTTCGACCAGCACCAGATCGGCGAAGTAGCCTTCGCGCAGGAAGCCGCGCTCTTCCACGTCGAACAGCTGCGCCGGGGCGTGGGCGAACTTCTGCACCACCTGCTCGCGGGTCAGCTTGCCTTCGTGCACGCGTTCCAGTGCGGCCACCAGCGCGTACTGCACCAGCGGCAGGCCCGACGGCGCCTGCGCGTAGGGCTTCTGCTTCTCTTCCCAGGTGTGCGGCGCGTGGTCGGTGGCCAGCACGTCCAGCACGTCATCGGCCAGCGCGGCAGTGATCGCCTCGCGGTCGGACACTTCCTTGATCGCCGGGTTGCACTTGATGAGGTTGCCCTTGGTCGCATAGTCCGGACGCGCGAAGTGCAGGAAGTGCACGCAGGTCTCGGCGGTGATCTGCTTGCGGCTGCCGTCGGCGCGGATCAGCGGGCCTTTCTCGAACAGCGCCAGCTCGTCGGCGGTGGAGATGTGCAGCACATGCAGGCGGGTGCCGTGCTTGCGTGCCAGCGACATCGCCAGGCGGGTCGACTTGATGCAGGCCTCGCGCGAGCGGATGTCCGGGTGCATGTCCGGGGTCAGCGCGTCGCCGTATTTCTCCTGGAACGCCTTCAGGTTGGCATCGATCATCGGCGTGTCTTCGCAGTGCGTGATGATCGGGGTCGGGCATTCGCGGAAGATCGCGTCCAGCGTTTCCGGGTTGTCCACCAGCATGTTGCCGGTGGAGGCGCCCATGAACACCTTCACGCCCGGTGCCTTCTTCGGGTCCAGTGCGCGGATCGCCTCCAGGTTGTCATTGCTGGCACCATGGTAGAAGCCGTAGTTGGCCCAGGCGCGGCCGCGCGCAAGCTCGTACTTGGCTTCCAGGATGGTCGAATCCAGCGTCGGCGGATTGGTATTGGGCATGTCCATGAAGCTGGTCAGGCCACCGGCCACGGCCGCCGCCGATTCGCTCGCGATGTCGCCCTTGTGGGTCAGGCCCGGCTCGCGGAAGTGCACCTGATCGTCGATCATGCCGGGCAGCAGCCAGCGCCCGGCCGCGTCCACCACCTGTTCGCCGTCGCGCGGCGCCAGCCCGGAACCGATCTGCGCGATGCGGCCGTTCTCGATGCGCAGGTCGCCGTCGAAGGTGCGGCCTTCGTTGACCATGCGGGCGTTGGTGATGAGCGTGGAGGACATGTCAGTGTTTTCCTGTGCAACGGCAAGAGGGGGCGTTGGGAGATTCGGGCACTGGATCGAAGCCGCCTGGGTGGAACGGATGGCAGCGGCCCAGTCGTCGCGCCGCCAGCCAGCTGCCGCGCAGCGGGCCATGGCGCGAGATCGCTTCCATCGCGTATTCAGAGCAACTGGGTACGAAACGGCAGCGCGGCCCAAGCAGGGGGCTGATGAAGCGCTTGTAGAAGCGCAGCAGGGCGATGAGCAGGCGCGAGATCACCCAGTCATCTTATGCCAGTTGGCATGAAGGCCGCATTTGTGCAGGATGGGCCGTTGGTCGCATGTCGCCAATGGCCTGCGACCGCTCGCGGCACCCTCCAGGTGCCGGACAGGTTCCGTACCGCGCAGGGCGGTCCGTGTTGGTCGGACCGCACCTTGGGCCCGTTGTCTCCTGGACTGAATGGAGTGGGCCACCGAGGTTGCTGCTGCGGGTCGGGTAGGCTATAAAGGCCCGCTTTCCCGGGCCCCGGGGAATCCAAGGAAGAGCGTTTCGTGGCTGCTAAAAAAACTGCAAAGAAGGCCGTAACGGCCGCCAAGAAAACCGCCAAGCCTGTTGTGAAGAAGTTGGCGGCAAAGCCCGTTGCCAAGAAACCGGCCAGCAAGCCGGTGACCAAGGCAGCGTCCTCGCAACCGGCGGCCAGGAAGGCCACCGCAAAGAAAGCGCCGGTGAAGGCAACCAAGCCGGTGGCGAAGAAGGCCGCTGCGCCTGCCAAGGCCAAGCCTGCCGCTGCCGGCAGGAAGGCGCCGGTGGTGAAGAAAGCCGTCAGCAAGGCTGCACCGGTGAAGAAGGCCGTCGCCAAGCCGGTGGCGAAGAAGGCAGCAGCCAAGCCAGCGCCGAAGGCGGTGGTGAAGAAGGCTGCGGCCAAGCCGGTCGCCAAGCCTGTAGCGAAGAAAGTCGCTGCGGCCAAGCCTGCTGCTGTAAAGAAAGTTGCCAAGAATGTCGCCGCGCCGGCCGTAAAGCCGACCCCGGCCCCCGTTGTGAAGTCCGCACCGAAGCCAGCTGCGAAGCCGGCTCCGGCCAAGTCTGTCCCGGCCAAGACCGCGGCAGTGGCAGCAGCCCAACCGGCTCCCAAGCCGGCCCCGGCCGCCGCTCCTGCAGCATCGACCGCCCCGCAATCCAAGAATCCCGTGCCCGTTTCGAAATCGCCTGCCAAAACCGCCGTGAAATCCGATTCCGCCCCGAAGACCGTGCCGCGTCCTGTCGGAAAGGTCGCCGTGGCCGTCGCCGCCCGTTCGGCCGCGCCGGCCCCGCGCAGCAAGTACAAGGTGGTCGAATACAAGACCGATGAGGCCACTGGCCGCCCGATCCTGCCGGCTGGCTACAAGCCGTCCTCGGAAGAGGAATACATGAGCCCGCTGCAGCAGGAATACTTCCGCCAGCGCCTGCAGAACTGGCGCGCGGACCTGGTGGAAGAGTCCAAGCAGACCATCGAGAACCTGCGCGAGGAAGTGCGTGACATCGGCGACGAAGCCGAGCGTGCGACCCGCGAGACCGAGAACTCGCTGGAACTGCGTACCCGTGACCGCTACCGCAAGCTGATCGGCAAGATCGACAGCACCCTGAAGCGCCTGGAAGCGGGCGACTACGGTTACTGCGTGGACACCGGTGAAGAAATCGGCCTGGAGCGCCTGGAAGCGCGCCTCACCGCCGAGCGCACCATCGACGCCCAGGAGCGTTGGGAGCACCTGCAGAAGCAGCAGGGCGACTGATTCCCGGTCGTTGTATGGTCATGCGAAAAACCCGGCCTCGGCCGGGTTTTTTGTTGGGTGGTGGTTGGCTGGGTAGAACGGCGCCTTCCGGGTATCGGGGAGAGCCTGCGGGTGGGTCCGGGCAGGACACGCTGCAAGTACATCCCTGTAAGCTCGGCCGCGGCATCCATGCCGCGGACGGTCCTGCCCGGACCCTCCCGCAGGCTCTCGACGGTTTCCTGCGTGCGCGGTTGCTGTAAAGCCGAGCCCATGCCCGGCTCTGGCCGAAGCCGGAGGGAAAGGAAGAGCAAAAGCAAAAGCAGCCAAGCATGGCTTGGCTCTACCAGAAGCGGTCATGCGTGCGCTCGCGGCTGTTGGGTCCGCCTTGTAGCGAGCCAAGCACCGCAGGGGAATCAGGGGCGAAGAGGCGCGGGTGTCTGAGCGAAGCGAGTTCCGCGCCGTCCCCTGATTCGCCGAGGAGCGCAGGGCACCGGCGCGCAGCGCCGGCTCGCGGATGGCGGCGCGTTTCTTTTGGTTACTTTTCTTTTCGCGCGAAAAGAAAAGTGACACCCCACCGCGGTCGCGGAAAGAGCCCGCCGGGCATGGCCCGGCGCTACGGGCGCGTGGGCGCGCGGAAATCCACTTATTGCAGGTCGCGAAGATTCAATTTCCGCAGCGTCGGGTTCTTCCACGCCGTGATCCCGGCCACACTCAGCACCGCGAAGCCGCCCAGCACTACCGCCGGTACCAGCCCCAGCAGTTTGGCCATCGTGCCGGCATAGAACGCGCCGAGCTCGTTGGAGGAACTGATGAAAATGCCGTTGATCGACGACACCCGTCCGCGCATCTCTTCCGGCGTGGCCAGCTGCAGGATGGTCGATCGGATCACCACCGAGACGCCGTCGAAGGCCCCGTAGAACAACAGGATCAGCGCCGACAGCCAGAAGTGCTGCGACAGCCCGAAGCTGATCACGCACAGGCCGAAGCCGGCCACCGCGAACAGCAGGACGCGGCCGGCATTGCGGTGCAGCGGGTGGCGCGCCAGCCACAGGCCGACACACACAGAACCCAGCGCCGGCATCGCGCGCAGGATGCCAAGGCCTTCCGGACCGTGGTGCAGGATCTCGTGCAGGAACGCCGGCAGCATCGCCACCACGCCACCCAACAGCACCGAGAACATGTCCAGCGCCATCGCCCCGACCATGATCCGGTTGCCGACCACGAAGCGTGCACCTTCGGCGATGCTCTTGAAGATCGGCGCAGCCGGGCCGGAATGCACGGGCTCTTCCACCTTCAGCGTGGCCAGGCAGCCCATCGCGACTGCCGCGAACACGGTGGCCACCGCATAGGACAGGCCCTTGCCAGCGAAGCCGACCAGTACGCCACCCAGTGCCGGGCCGGCGATCATGCCCGCCTGGAACACCACCGCACCGAGGCCGGCGCCACGGGCGAACTGGTCACGGGCCAGTACGCGGGCGAACAGGGCGTTGTAGATCGGCGACAGGAAGGCGCGCACCATGCCGGTCAGCGCAATGGCGGCGTAGATCGGCCACACACCGTCAACCGGCAGCCATCCCATCGCCACGCTGGTCAGCACCAGCGCGGTGGCGATCAGCCCGGAACAGGCGACCATGCCCAGCCGGCGGCGCGGCAGGTGGTCGACCAGGTAGCCGGCGAACGGCGCCACGCAGAAGAACGGCAACACCTCGGCCAGGCCGATCAGGCCCAGCGAGAATGGATTGCGGGTGACTTCGTAGATATGCCAGCCGACGGTGACCGCGACCACCTGGTAGGACAGCATTGCGAAGATGCGGTAGGCCAGCAGCCTAGCGAAACCGGGTCGGGACAGCAGGCCCAGGGCGGTGTCTTCGGCTGTGGCAGGCTCGCTCACGAGGGCTCGCGCTGCAGCTGGGCCTGCGCGGTCTCGCGGATGAAGGCCAGCATCGCCGCCACGCCGTTGCTGCGGGTGGGCGACAGATGGCGGGCCAGGCCGATGTCCTGGATGTAGCTGGGCTCGGTGTCGAGGATCTCCTGCGCCGAGCGCCCGGAGTACACGCGCAGTGCCAGGAAGATCAGGCCGGAGACGATGGCCGAATCACTGATGGCGTGGAAGCGCAGCGACTGCGTGTTGCCTTCCGGCACGATCCAGACCATCGACTGGCAGCCGAGCAGGCGGTGCTCTTCGGTTTTCCATTCTTCCGGAAACACCGGCAGCTTGCGGCCGAGGTCGATCAGGTACTGGTAGCGCTCGGACCAGTCACCGAAGAAGCCGAATTCCTCGGCGATGGCGGCCTGGGCCTCGGCGGCGGTGGGTTCAAGCGGGAACGGGGAGTCGGTCACAGCGGTCTCTACAGTGGGGGCGTGGCCGGCGCACCGGCCACGGGGCAGGGCAGGTCAGCCGCGCTTGCGCGACCAGCGCACGCCCTGCGGGGTGTCTTCCAGCACGATGCCTTCGGTGGCCAGCTGGTCGCGGATGGCATCGGAACGGGCGAAGTCGCGCGCCTGCTTGGCGGCGGCGCGCGCGTCGATCAGGCCCTGGATGCGGGCGTCGTCGCCATCATCGCCGGCGGCGGTGCCGAACCACTGCGCCGGGTCGGCCTGCAGCAGGCCCAGCGCAAGGCCGGCGCCGAGCAGTTCGCCCTTCAGGCGCGCTTGCTCGGCAGGGTCAGTTGCGCGACGCGCGTCGGCAGCGATGCGGGCCACTTCGGCCAGCGCCTGCGGGGTGTTCAGATCGTCGTCCAGCGTGGCCTCGATCGAAGCCGGGATCAGCGTGGTCGCCTCGATCGCGGCCAGCTCGCGCAGGGTGCCATACAGGCGGTCCAGGGTGCGCACCGACTGCTCGATCAGCGCGTCGGACCAGTCCAGCGGCTGCCGGTAATGGGCCGACAGCAGCGCCAGGCGCAGCGCTTCCGGCGGGTGCTGGCGTACCAGGTCATGCACGCGCTCGATGTTGCCCAGCGACTTGCTCATCTTGGCGCCGCCGAAGTTGAGCATGCCGTTGTGCAGCCAGAAGCGGGCGAAGATCCTGCCTCCGTGCGCGCATTCGCTCTGCGCCAGTTCGTTCTCGTGGTGCGGGAACTGCAGGTCGACGCCACCGGCATGGATGTCGATGGTCTCGCCCAGATGAGCGGCGGCCATTGCCGAGCATTCGATGTGCCAGCCCGGACGGCCACGGCCCCACGGCGATTCCCAGCCGGGCAGGTCGTCGCTGGACGGCTTCCACAGCACGAAATCACCCGGGTCGCGCTTGTACGGGGCAACATCGACGCGGGCACCGGCCAGCATTTCCTCCGGATCGCGGCGCGAGAGCTTGCCATAGCCCTCGAAGCTGCTGACCGCGAACAGCACGTGGCCCTCGGCCGGGTAAGCGTGGCCGCTGGCGATCAGCTGCCCGATCATGGTGATGATCTGCGGGATGTGCGCGGTCACTTCCGGCTCGATGTCCGGCGGTGCCACGCCCAGCGCGGCCATGTCTTCACGGTAGGCGGCGGCGAAACGGTCGGTGATGGTGCTGATCGGCACCCCCTGTTCGCGCGCGGCGTTGTTGATCTTGTCGTCCACGTCGGTGATGTTGCGCGCGTAGCGCAGGCTGCCGAAGCGCCGCCGCAGCAGGTCGGCCAATACCCCGAACACCACCGGGCCACGGGCGTTGCCGATGTGCACGTAGTTGTAGACCGTCGGGCCGCACACATACAGGGTCGGACAGGCCGGGTCGAGCGGGGTGAACGGTTCGAGCTGGCGAGTCAGGTTGTTGTGCAGGCGCAGGGTCATGGGGCTGTGTCTGGGGGACAAGCCTGTGATTTTAGAACGTGTCGGGGCGCTTTGGGGCGACGCGCTGCCACCGGTGGACCTGAAGCCCACCCATGGTGGGGTGGGCAGGAGCGGCGCGGACGGGTAATGTTCAGCCCCTTGCGGTCACCACTGCCTACACTATTGCCGTGTCCCTGCACTCCTCGCCAATGAAAACCACCGCGTTGCTGACCCTGGCCTGCCTGTCGGCGCTGCCTGCCGTGGTCCTGGCCCAGGAGGCCGAGCCCCGCAACCGGGTGGTGATCGTAGAGAACGTGAAGTTCGACTACGCCCAGGTACTGAACGTCGAGCCGGTATTCCAGACCCTGCGCGCGACCCGCACCGAGGAGCATTGCGAGCCGATCTCGACCCGCACCCTGGCCCCGGTCAACGTCACCGGTGAGGAGCCGGTCGAGGACAAGGGCCGGATCAGCCGCTTCTGGGACTCGGTGCGCTCGATGTTCAAGCGCAGCGATGAAGAGGGGGCCGAGGAGACCGCCGCCGAGACGCCCGCGCCGGCCCCGGCGCCGGCCAACAACGGGCCGATGCTGACCCGTGACTGCCGCATCGTGCCGGTCGGGCGTGAATTCCGCCGGCCGATCGCCTATGACGTGGACTACGTCTACAAGGGCACCAAGTACCGCTCGCGGCTGCCGGAAGACCCCGGCAACCGGCTCAAGGTCCGGGTCTCGATCACCCCATGGGTCGGTCCCGAACAGAACACTGCCAGCAATCCCTGATTCCGCGACCCACGCCCCTTGCGCCGGTCCCGGCCGCATGCAAAGATGCCCGGCCATGAAGCTCACCGACTTCCAGCACGACAGCAGCGCAGCCCGACAGGCGTCGGGCATGACCTCGCGTGCGCGTCGACCGGAACCCCACATCCTCGCTGGGTAACCGGAGCTTTTTGCTGTTCGTCCGAAAAAAACCCAGCCCACCGGCTGGGTTTTTTCGTTTCCGCGTCATGAAAGCTGCAACTGCAACCTTTTCGTACCACCTTTGGTTCCTGGTTTCCCTTCCACCGCGTCGACCTTCGGCGCCGCCACGCAAGGAAAGATGATGTCCCCCAAGCACTTCCTGAACACCCAGGACTGGAGCCGCAGCGATCTCGACGCGCTGCTGACCCAGGCCGCGCTGTTCAAGCGCAACAAGCTCGGCGACCAGCTCAAGGGCAAGTCGATCGCGCTGGTGTTCTTCAACCCGTCCATGCGCACCCGCACCAGCTTCGAACTGGGCGCGTTCCAGCTCGGCGCCCACGCCGTGGTGCTGCAGCCGGGCAAGGATGCGTGGCCGATCGAGTTCAACCTCGGCACGGTGATGGACGGTGATACCGAAGAGCACATCGCCGAAGTGGCCAAGGTGCTGGGCCGTTACTGCGACATCATCGCCGTGCGTGCGTTCCCCAAGTTCATCGACTGGGCCTACGACCGCCAGGACATCGTCCTCAACAGCTTCGCAAAGTATTCGCCGGTGCCGGTCATCAACATGGAGACCATCACCCACCCGTGCCAGGAACTGGCCCACGTGATGGCGCTGCAGGAGCACTTCGGCACCCAGGACCTGCGCGGCAAGAAGTACGTGCTGACCTGGACCTACCACCCCAAGCCGCTGAACACCGCGGTGGCGAACTCGGCGCTGACCATCGCCACCCGCATGGGCATGGACGTGACCCTGCTGTGCCCGACCGCCGACTACATCCTCGACGACCGCTACATGGGCTGGGCCGAGCAGAACGTGGCCGAGAGCGGCGGTTCGCTGAAGATCAGCCATGACATCGACAGCGCCTACGCCGGTGCCGACGTGGTCTACGCCAAGAGCTGGGGCGCGCTGCCGTTCTTCGGCAACTGGGAACCGGAAAAGCCGATCCGCGACCAGTTCAAGCACTTCATCGTGGACGAGCGGAAGATGGCGCTGACCAACAACGGTGTGTTCAGCCACTGCCTGCCGTTGCGCCGCAACGTCAAGGCCACCGATGCGGTGATGAATTCGCCGCAGTGCATCGCCATCAACGAAGCCGAGAACCGACTGCACGTGCAGAAGGCGATCATGGCGGCCGTTGCCGGGCGCTGATTCCCAAGCATTGAAACAATCCGCCGGGCATGGCCCGGCGCTACCCACCTGATTGGACATTACCCCCATGAGCAACAAAGACGTCGTTCTCGCCTTCTCCGGCGGCCTGGATACCAGCTTCTGCGTGCCGTATCTGCAGGAGCGCGGCTACAACGTGCACACCGTGTTCGCCGATACCGGCGGCGTGGATGATGAAGAGCGCGATTTCATCGAGAAGCGCGCCGCCGAGCTGGGCGTGGCCAGTCACCAGACCGTCAACGGTGGCCCGGCCATCTGGGAAGGCTTCGTCAAGCCGTTCGTGTGGGCCGGCGAAGGCTATCAGGGCCAGTACCCGCTGCTGGTCTCGGACCGTTACCTGATCGTCGATGCAGCGCTGAAGCGTGCGGCCGAACTGGGCACCAACATCATCGCCCACGGCTGCACCGGCATGGGCAACGACCAGGTCCGCTTCGACCTGGCCGTGAAGGCGCTGGGCGATTACCAGATCATCGCGCCGATCCGCGAAATCCAGAAGGAACACACCCAGACCCGCGCCTACGAGCAGAAGTACCTGGAAGAGCGCGGCTTCGGCGTGCGTGCCAAGCAGCAGGCCTACACCATCAACGAGAACCTGCTGGGCCTGACCATGTCCGGCGGCGAGATCGACCGTTGGGAAGCCCCGGGCGAGGGCGCCCGTGGCTGGTGCGCACCGCGCAGCGAGTGGCCGGAACAGGCGTTGACCGTGACCCTGAAGTTCGTCGAGGGCGAAGCCGTCGAACTGAACGGCAAGGCGCTGGCGGGTGACCAGATCCTGGCCCAGCTCAACAAGCTGTTCGCCCCGTACGGCGTTGGCCGTGGCGTGTACACCGGCGACACCGTGATCGGCCTGAAGGGCCGCATCGTGTTCGAGGCCCCGGGCCTGGTTTCGCTGCTGGCCGCACACCGCGCGCTGGAAGATGCGGTGCTGACCAAGCAGCAGAACCGCTTCAAGCCGGACGTGGCGCGCAAATGGGTGGAGCTGGTGTACGAAGGCTTCTACCACGACCCGCTGAAGACCGACATCGAAGCCTTCCTGAAGTCCTCGCAGGCCAAGGTCAACGGCGAAGTGGTGCTGGAAACCCGTGGTGGCCGCGTCGATGCGGTAGCGGTGAAGTCGCCGCACCTGCTCAACACCAAGGGCGCCACCTATGCGCAGTCGGCCGACTGGGGCGTGGAGGAAGCCGAAGGTTTCATCAAGCTGTTCGGCATGAGCTCGACGCTATACGCGCAAGTCAATCGCTGAGCGATTGAATTGCATGCGCGTCTCCCGCGCATTCCACCTAATCCCCGCGCCGTTGGCGCGCCCCCTTGAGCATCAAGGGGGCTCTCCTCCAGCCGGTACACGTTGTACTGAAGGATCTTTGATTCATGCTTGAACAGACGATCTCGCATCTGCAGGCCCTGGTGTCCTTCGACACCCGCAACCCGCCGCGTGCGATCACCACCGGTGGCATCTTCGATTACCTGCGTGCGAACCTGCCCGGGTTCAACGTCGAGGTGATCGACCATGGCGCCGGTGCGGTCAGCCTGTATGCGGTGCGCGGTACGCCGAAGTACCTGTTCAACGTGCACCTGGATACCGTGCCGGACTCGCCGCACTGGAGTGCCGACCCGCACGTGATGCGCCGCCTGGACGACCGCGTGGTCGGCCTCGGCGTGTGTGACATCAAGGGCGCCGCCGCCGCACTGGTGGCCGCGGCCAATGCCAGCGACGGAGACGCTGCATTCCTGTTCTCCAGCGACGAGGAAGCCAACGATCCGCGCTGCATCGCCGCGTTTCTGGCCCGTGGCATTCCGTATGAAGCAGTGCTGGTGGCCGAGCCGACCATGAGCGAAGCCGTACTGGCGCACCGGGGCATCAGCTCGGTGCTGATGCAGTTCGCCGGTCGCGCCGGGCATGCCTCGGGCAAGCAGGATGCGGCCGCCAGTGCGCTGCATCAGGCCATGCGCTGGGGCAGCCGTGCGCTGGACCATGTGGAATCGCTGGCCTCGGCGCGCTTCGGCGGCCTCACCGGCCTGCGTTTCAACATCGGCCGCGTCGAGGGCGGGATCAAGGCCAACATGATTGCCCCGGCCGCCGAAGTGCGGTTCGGCTTCCGCCCGCTGCCGTCGATGGACATTGATGGCTTGCTGGCGACCTTTGCCGGTTTCGCCGAACCGGAAGCGGCACTGTTCACCGAAACCTTCCGTGGTCCCAGCCTGCCGGCCGGTGACATCGCCGAAGCCGAGAACCGCCGCCTGTTGGCGCGCGACGTGGCCGACGCACTGGAGCTGCCGATCGGCAACGCGGTGGACTTCTGGACCGAAGCCTCGCTGTTCTCGGCCGGTGGCTACACCACGCTGGTGTTCGGCCCGGGTGACATCGCCCAGGCCCATACCGCCGATGAGTTCGTAACGCTGGACCAGCTGCAGCGCTACACCGACGCCGTGCACCGCATCATTGCTGCCGGCGCCTGATCGACCCCACAACGCCGCCGTGCTCCGGCACGGTGGAACTGCAACGCGGCGACCGCCGCCTGTGACGAAATCGAAATGTCTCCTGCCCTCCAGCCCCACCGCCAGACCCGCCAGACCATCGTGCGCCTGCTTTCCAGCATGGCCAGCGCGAAGGAGATCAGCCAGTACCTCAAGCGCTTCTCGCAGCTGGATGCCAAGCGCTTCGCCGTGGTCAAGGTCGGCGGTGCCGTCCTGCGCGACGACCTTGACGCGCTGACCTCGTCGCTGTCGTTCCTGCAGGAAGTCGGCCTGACCCCGATCGTGCTGCACGGCGCCGGCCCGCAGCTGGATGCCGAGCTGTCCGCAGCCGGCATTGAGAAACAGACCGTCAACGGACTGCGCGTGACCTCGCCGGAAGCGCTGGCGATCGTGCGCCGGGTGTTCCAGCAGTCCAACCTGCGTCTGGTCGAAGCACTGCAGCAGAACGGTGCGCGTGCGACCTCGATCACCGGTGGCGTGTTCGAAGCCGAGTATCTGGACGTGGACACCTACGGCCTGGTCGGCGAGGTGAAGAAGGTCAACCTGGCGCCGATCGAGGCCAGCCTGCGCGCTGGCTCGATTCCGGTCATCACCAGCCTGGGTGAGACCGCCGGCGGGCAGATCCTCAACGTCAACGCCGATTTCGCTGCCAACGAGCTGGTGCAGGAGCTGCAGCCGTACAAGATCATCTTCCTGACCGGCACCGGCGGCCTGCTGGACGAGCAGGGCAGCGTGATCGATTCGATCAACCTGTCCACCGAGTACGACCATCTGATCGCGCAGCCGTGGATCCACGGTGGCATGAAGGTGAAGATCGAACAGATCAAGGATCTGCTCGACCGCCTGCCGCTGGAATCGTCGGTGTCGATCACCCGCCCGGCCGACCTGGCCAAGGAGCTGTTCACTCACAAGGGCTCGGGCACGCTGGTGCGCAAGGGTGAGAAGGTGCTGCGCGCCACCGCGTGGGAGCAGCTGGACCTGCCGCGCCTGAAGCAGCTGATCGAATCGAGCTTCGGCCGTACCCTTGTGCCGGACTACTTCCAGAAGACCACGCTGCTGCGCGCCTACGTCAGCGAGAACTACCGCACGGCGGTGATCCTTACTGACGAGGCCGAGGGCGTGTACCTGGACAAGTTCGCGGTGCTTGATGATGCACAGGGTGAAGGCCTGGGTCGCGCGGTCTGGAACGTGATGCGCGAGGAGACGCCGCAGCTGTTCTGGCGTTCGCGCAACGGCAACCCGATCAACCATTTCTACTACGCCGAATCCGATGGCTGCTACAAGCAGGGCCATTGGAAGGTGTTCTGGTACGGTGCTGATGGCATCGACCGTATCAGGACCTATGTCGACCATTGCGGCGTTCGTGCACCGAGCCTGGAGGGCTGAGCACGATGAACCATGCTGATTGGACCAAGGTCCCTAGCCTGGCGGGCACCCATGCGCGGCTGGAGCCGCTGCAGATGGGGCATATCGATGGCCTGCGCGGCGCGCTCGGCGATGGGGCGCTGTCCAGGCTCTGGTACACCCAGGTGCCCGATGCGAAGACCATGACCGGCTATGTGCAGGCCGCGCTGCAGGCGCAGGCCGAAGGCAAGGTGCTGCCGTTCGTGGTGTTCGATGCCAACGACCAGATTGTCGGCACCACCCGCTACTACGATCTGCAAGCGGACGTGCCGCGCCTGAGCATCGGTTACACCTGGTATGGCGAGTCTGCGCAGCGCACCGGGGTCAATACCGAGACCAAGCTGATGCTGCTGAGCCATGCGTTCGAGCGGCTGGAATGCCTGAGCGTGGTATTCGAGACCAGCTGGTTCAACTTTGCCTCGCGTACCGCGATCGCGCGCCTGGGTGCCAAGCAGGATGGCGTGCTGCGCAACCACAAGCGGCATGCCGATGGTACGCCGCGCGACACCGTCATCTTCTCCATCATCGATGCGGAATGGCAGGGCGTGAAACGCCATCTGCAGTACCGCCTGGACAGCCACGCATGAACGATTCGACTTTCACCCTGGGCATTGTCGGTGCCCGTGGCCATACCGGCGCCGAGCTGATCAAGCTGGTGGCTGCGCACCCGCAGCTGCAGCTGGCGTTCGTGTCCTCGCGCGAACGCGCGGGCCAGCGCCTGGCTGACCATCATCCCGAGTTCCAGGGCGAACTGCAGTACGAGAACCTGGATGCCGACGCGGTGGCCGCCAAGGGGGTGGACGCGGTGATCCTGGCCCTGCCCAACGGCCTGGCCGCACCGTTCGTGGCCGCGCTGGACGCGGCGAAGCCGGACACCGTCATCGTCGATCTGTCGGCCGACTACCGCTTCGACAATGCGTGGTACTACGGCCTCCCGGAGCTGACCCGCGGTCGCTACAACGGCCAGAAGCACATCAGCAATCCGGGCTGCTATGCCACCGCGATGCAGCTGGCGATCCACCCGCTGCTGGACCTGTTGGCCGGCCCGCCGCAGTGTTTCGGTGTGTCCGGTTACTCCGGTGCCGGCACCACGCCGTCGGACAAGAACAATGTCGAGCTGCTGGCCGACAACCTGATGCCATATGCACTGACCAACCATGTGCATGAGCGCGAGGTGTCGGTGCAGATGGGCGTGGCGGTCGAGTTCATGCCGCACGTGGCCCCGCATTTCCGTGGCATCACCCTGACTGCCAACCTGTGGCTGAACCGAGTGCAGACCCGCGATCAGATCGTCGAGCGTTTCCAGCAGGCCTATGCGGGCGAACCGCTGATCGAGGTGGTGGATGAAGCGCCGTGGGTCAGCCGCATTGCCGGCCGCCACGGTGCCCAGGTCGGTGGCTTCACGCTGGCCCCGGGCGGCAAGCGGGTGGTGGTGGTGGCAACCCTGGACAACCTGCTGAAGGGCGCGGCCAGCCAGGCCATGCAGAACCTCAATCTCGCACTGGGCATCGACGAACTGACGTCGATCCCGCACTGACCACGCTTCCGGAGCCCCCCCCATGGCAGACCTTCTTTGGCAGAAGCCCGGTGTCGCTGTAGACGCCAAGATCCAGACCTTCCTCGCCGGTGACGACGTCATCCTCGACCGCGAGTTCTTCCTGCACGACATCGCTGCCAGCGCCGCCCATGCGCAGGGCCTGCAGCACATCGGCATCCTCAGCGCCGATGAGCTGGCGGGCCTGCTGCGCGAGCTCGACGTGCTGGCGCAGGACTTCCGCGCAGGCCGCTTCGTGCTGGATACGCAGTACGAAGATGGCCACTCGGCAATCGAAGCACGCTTGACCGAACGCCTCGGCGATGCCGGCCGCAAGATCCACACCGGCCGCAGCCGCAACGACCAGATCCTGGTCGCGACCCGTCTGTGGCTGAAGGAGAAGCTGCAGCGCGTGGCCCAGCTCAGCGCCGAAGTGGCCAAGGTCGCGCTGGACCGTGCGCAGGCGGAAAAAGACCTGCCGATTCCCGGCTATACGCACATCCAGCGCGCCGTGGTGTCCTCGGCCGGCATGTGGTGGGCCGGCTGGGCCGAGGCTTTCATCGACAACGCCATCCGTGCCCGCGATACCCATGCACTGGTCGACGCCAATCCGCTTGGCACCGCTGCCGGCTACGGCGTGAACCTGCCGCTGGACCGTGAGCACACCACCGCTGCGCTGGGCTTTGCGCGCATGCAGATCTCGCCGATCTACGCACAGCTGTCGCGCGGCAAGTTCGAGCTGGCCGCGCTGGAAGCGCTGGGCGCGGCGACCCTGGACCTGCGCCGCATCGCCTGGGATCTGTCCCTGTTCACCAGCGCAGAATTCGGCTTCGTCGCGCTGCCGGCGCAGTACACCACCGGCAGCTCGATCATGCCCAACAAGCGCAACCCGGACGTGATCGAGCTGATGCGCGCCACCCACGCCAGCGTCGCCGCTGCCCGTACCGAAATCGAGCAGCTGCTGTCGCTGCCGTCGGGCTACCACCGCGACCTGCAGTCGTCCAAGGGCGCCATCTTCCACGGCTTCGGGCGCGGCCTCGCCGCGCTGGAACTGCTGCCGGCGCTGCTGGCCAACCTGGAATGGCGCGATGACAAGCTGCGCGCGGCCATCGATTCGGGCATGTATGCCACCGACGTGGCGGTGGAAGCTGCTGTGGCGGGCGTGCCGTTCCGCGAGGCCTACAAGGCTGCGGCGGCCGGCGCCGACAGTGCAGGGCAGGGGCGTACTCCGGAAGGCAGCCTGGCCGCACGCGTATCGCCGGGTTCGGCAGCCGACCTGCGCCTGGATGAACTGCGCGCGCGCTGGCAGGCGCTGTCCTGATGGCCGCTACCGTGTACCTGGTGCTGGCCATGCGCCGGCCCGACTTCAACGCCGCAGCGGTGCAGCCGCATCTGGACTTCCTGGATGCGCTGCGTGCGCAGGGCAGGCTGCAGCTGACCGGCGGTTTCGCCGACGGCAGCGGCGGCGCCTATGTGCTGTGCAACGTGGAGAACCTGGCGCAGGCGCAGGCCATCGTCGCCACCGATCCACTGGTGACGATGCAGGCCTCCGACCTGACCGTGCACGAATGAAATACCCGCTGAGGCGCACCTGATGACCCTGCACGCCACCCACGTCGCCTCGCCGTTCCCGGAACAGGTGCTGCCACCGTGGCGGCGCGCGGTGCTGAAGGTTGGCAGCAGCCTGCTGGCCGCCGATGGCGGTGGCCTGTCGCCACGCCACGCGCTGGGCCTGGCCCAGTTCGTCTCCGCCAACGTACTGGCCGGACGCGAGCTGGTGATCGTGTCCTCGGGCGCGGTTGCCGCTGGCCGCGCGATTCTTCCCCGGGCCGACGAGCCCGGTGCGGCGATGGCGGCGCGTCAGGCGCTGGCCGCGCTCGGACAGGCCCAGCTGATCGGGCTCTGGCAGCGCTTCTTCGAACGCCCGGTGGCGCAGGTGTTGCTGACCCACGACGACCTGCGCAACCGTCGTCGCTACCTCAATGCGCGCGCCACGCTCACCGAGCTGCTGCGGCTGGGCGCGTTGCCGGTGGTCAACGAGAACGACACGGTATCGGTGGATGAACTCAAGCTCGGCGACAACGACAACCTGGCCGCAACGGTGGCGGCGCTGGTGAATGCCGATGCGCTGTTCATCGCCACCGACATCGATGGTCTGTACAGCGCCGACCCGCGCACCGTGGCCGACGCACGACCGATGCATGACGTGCCCGAGCTGGACGATGCCGTGCTGGCGATGGCCGGCGGCGCCGGTTCGCGCGCCGGCACTGGTGGAATGCGCACCAAGCTGGAAGCGGCGGCCAAGGCCGGCCGCCTCGGCATCGAAACCTACCTGTTCAATGGCCGCAGCAGCGAGGTGGTGCGCGCACTGGCACAGGACCGCCTGTTCGGCACCCGAATCCATGCCGCGCGCAGCCGCGAGGCCGCACGCAAGCACTGGCTGCGGCATGCGCCGCTGGCCGAGGGCGCGATCATCGTCGATGCGGGCGCGGCCCAGGCCATGCGTGAGAAAGGCGCTTCGCTGCTGCCCGGTGGCATCACCGGTGCAGAAGGCAGCTTCCGCCGTGGCGACATGGTGCAGGTGTGCTGGACCTCGTCGCAGGGCCGTGTCTGCATCGCCCGCGGTGTCAGCCAGTACGCCGCCGATGATGTGCGCCGGATCGCCGGTCGCCATTCGCGCGACATCGAGGCCGTGCTGGGCTACAACTACGGTGGCAGTGTCGTCCATCGCGATGATCTGGTGCTGCCATGACCGGTTTGAAGGACACCCCGATGAGCGAAATCGAAGCGCAGGCGCGTGCCTGCCGTGACGCGGCCCAGATCGTTGCCGGCCTCGACAGTGCGGCCCGCCGCACGCTGCTGCTGGCGATGGCACAGGCGCTGGAAGTGAATGCCGGGCTGATCCTGGCCGGTAATGCACGTGACCTCGCCGCCGCGCGCGACAAGGGCGTTGGCAGTGCCATGCTCGACCGCCTGGCGCTGGACCCGGCACGCCTGTTCGCGATGGCCGAAGCCGTGCGTGAGGTCGCTGCGCTTCCCGATCCGGTCGGCCAGGTCACCCGCGACGACGTGCGCCCGAACGGCATCCGTGTGCAGAAGGTGCGCGTGCCGCTGGGCGTGATCGCGATGATCTACGAAGCACGTCCGAACGTGACCGCCGAAGCCGCGGCGCTGTGCCTGAAGGCCGGCAACGGCGTGGTCCTGCGTGGCGGCTCCGAAGCGATCCATTCCAACACCGCCATCGCCCAGGCACTGGCTGGTGCATTGACCGCCAATGGTGTGCCTCCGGCGGCGGTGACCGTGCTGACCGACCTGCGCCGTGAAGCGATGCTGGAACTGCTGCAGCTGCATGAGCTGATCGACCTGGCCATTCCGCGCGGCGGTGAAGGCCTGATCCGCTTCGTTGCCGAGCATGCGCGGGTGCCGGTGATCAAGCATTACAAGGGCGTGTGCCATCTGTTCGTGGATGCCAGCGCCGACCTGGGCAAAGCCATCGACCTACTGGTGGACGGCAAGTGCAGCCGTCCGGCAGCCTGCAACTCGCTGGAGACCCTGCTGGTGCATCGTGTCGTGGCCGATACCTTCCTGCCGCGCGTGGCACAGGCGCTTGGCGAGCGAGGCGTGCAGCTGCGCGCCGATGCGCTGGCGCAGCCGCTGCTGCCGGGCAGCACGTTGGCCACCGAAGACGACTACGCCGCCGAGTTCCTTGACCTGGTGCTGGCGGTGCGCGTGGTCGACGACCTCGATGCGGCCATCGCGCACATCCGTGCTTATAGTTCCGACCATACCGAAGTAATCGCCACCGAGGACGCGGGCAACGCCGAGCGTTTCGTCAACGCGTTGCGCTCTGCGGTGGTGATGGTCAATGCCTCTTCGCGCTTCTCCGATGGCGGCCAGCTCGGCCTCGGCAGCGAGATCGGCATCTCCACCACGCGCCTGCATGCCTACGGCCCGATGGGCCTGGAAGCGCTCACCGTCGAGCGTTTCGTGGTGCGTGGCGAAGGGCAGACCCGCACCTGAGCGCAACGGACGCCGGGCATGGCCCGGCGCTACCGCCGCACATCGGGTAGCGCCGGGCCATGCCCGGCGAAGCGCAGGTTTACACCACTTCCCGGCGGATGCCGATCGGCCGCGCGTGATCGTCCATGTGCAGCGTGGCGGCCTTGCAGCCCAGCAGGCGTTCGGCCAGGCCGGTGCTGGCACCCAGGTCAGCGGCGACCTCGTTGAGACTGGCCGGTGGCCGCGGCAGGCGCCGCTCGTGGCCACGGAAGCGCGCGCGGTTGTACTCGGCCCAGCCAATCAGCAGCACGCTGGCGCACAGCAGCATCAGCGGCAGCGCCACCAGCACATACGGATCGAACTGGTTCTGTCGCTCGTACAGCTGCCGCCAAGCCAGCCGGCCGCCGGCGAGCCACGACACCAGAGTGACCAGAGGAGCCCACAGGTAGAAGTAGAAGCCCCAGAACGCCAGGGTGACGAACCCCCAGGCAGTGCGCTGGAACCGCGGCTGGCGGTGCGGCTTGCGGATCATCCGTGAATCGAAGCGGTTGGAAGAGTGGTTTGCGTTCATCGGATACCCCGGTCAGGACTGGTCCAGGTGGCACGCTTGCTGCGACGGCGCAGCAGGGTCTTCGGAAGCGCCACCAGGGTGGTGGAAAGGCTGATCAGCCAGTACGCCATCGGGTACCAGATGACCCAGAAGTAGTTGCGTCCTATCTGTGTTTCGTATCGGCGGTCGATGATCAGGCTGCTGGCGAACTGCAGCAGGCAGACCAATGCCAGGATCACGCCATGCCACTGGGGCAGCAGGCTGGCGATATACAGCTGGTGGGGCAGTTCGATGAACTTGCCCAGCGCCCACAGCACCACGATGAACAGCATGGTGTAGGCCCAGACCACGCTCAGCACATACTCCAGCAGTACGCCCCACATGCGCCGTTCCTTCCAGTGCAGCAGCGAACGGGCATGGCGCAGCATCACCTCCACGCCTCCCTGGGCCCAGCGCAGCCGCTGCCGCCACAGCCCCTTCAACGTTTCCGGCATCAGGATGAAGCACAGCGCATTGGGCTCGTAGCGGATGTCCCAGTGCGCGCGCTGCAGCCGCCAGCTGATGTCGATGTCTTCGGTGACCATGTCATCCGACCACCATCCGACCTGGTGCAGGGCGGTGCGGCGGAAGCCGGCGATCACTCCCGAGATGGTGAAGATGCGTCCGTACACACGCTGCGCGCGCTTGATCATGCCGATGATCGAGGAGAACTCGGCGACCTGCAGCCGCCCCAGCAGGGTGGAGCGGTTGCGGATGCGCGGGTTGCCGGTGACCGCGCCGACCCGGTTGCCGCTGACCAGGTGCCAGATCATCCAGTGCAGGGCGTGCTCCTCGAGCATCGCATCGCCGTCGATGCACACCAGATACTCCGAGCGTGCCGCCAGTGCACCCATACGCAGCGCATTGGCCTTGCCCAGGTTGCGGTCCAGGTGCAGCACGCGCAGCCGTGGATGCCTGGCTGCGAGCGCGTCCAGGCGGGCACCGGTGTCGTCGCTGCTGCCATCGTCGATGACGATCACCTCGTAGTCGGCCGGATAGCGCTGTACCAATGCCGCACCGAGCGTGTCGTCCAGGTTCTCCGATTCGTTGTGGCAGGGAATCAGCAGACTGGCGAACGGTGGATCAACCATCAACGGTGGATCATTGCGCGGCGGCGAATGCCGTTCGCGCCGGAAGTAGTAGTAAAGCCCACCGGACATCCAGAAGAACGCCATCACCATCGGATAGTAGAAGGCGAACTGGAACAGGATCTGCAACAACGGATGCATGTCCACGTCACTTCTCCGGATACGGGAAGTTGCCGGCGGACATGGCCGCACGGGCATCGTGGGTGGAGGGCTGGCCAGCGATGAAATCATCGGGGTACCAGGCAAAGTGGTGCACGCCCTGTGCCTGCAGCTGGCGGATCTGCGCGCGCAGGCGATCAGCTGGAATCGGCTGGCCGCTACGCCAGTCAACGGTCTGCAGTTCGAACAACGTGTGCTGCAGCTGCAGGTCATGCCTGCGCACCTCGGCCAGCAGCTGGTCCAGCCATCGCTCCGGGTGCTTGCTGCCCTCCATCCACGGCATCGCCATCAGTGCAGTCTGGTCGTAGGCCTTGTTGAACAGGTCCAGGCGCTGGGCGAACCAGGCCTCACTCTGCGGGCGCAGCACCGGTTCGGCGTACAGGTTGCGCACCGTTGCGAGCTTCGGCCGCCAGCGCTGTGCGCGGTCGCGCAGGGCGAGAGTGAAGTCGATCAATGCCTGTGTACGCCCGCTACCATCGTGGCCTGCAGCCAGTGTGGGCAGCTCGGTATCCCGCAGGTAACCATCGTCATGGAACAACAACCCTTCGAAGTAGGAATTGACCGCCAGATCCTCGTAGATATCCAGCATGATCTGGCGTGCTTTGGGGTTGGTGAAGTCCAACCGGTACATGCCATCGGCATCTCCACTGCGGATCGCCAGTGCCTGTCGCTGCGCCGGATCCGGCAGTTCGAAACCGAGCACCGGCAACCAGGCGTACACCTTCACTCCAGCACGCGACTTCAGCTGCCACGCGACCCTGCTGAACAGGTCAGCGCGCATCGGCATGTGCCGGTTGGGGAAGTACACGGCATCGGCGGTGTTGTTGCCATCAGGGTCGGCAAAGGCCTGCAAGTAGACGTGGGTCGGCGCGATCCGCTTGACCCGCTCGATCAGTGCATCCAGGTTGCGCG
This sequence comes from Stenotrophomonas sp. GW821-FHT09E08, assembly GCF_059416125.1. Lineage (NCBI taxonomy): Bacteria > Pseudomonadati > Pseudomonadota > Gammaproteobacteria > Lysobacterales > Lysobacteraceae > Stenotrophomonas > Stenotrophomonas sp. GW821-FHT09E08. Next base: position 326,771 of record NZ_JBWKOO010000003.1, on the reverse strand, counting down.
CCTGCTGGGCAGGGTCACGGTCATAGACGGCATCCAGGTCGATCTGCAGGGCGCGGACGCCATCGAGTGCCACGTCGCGGCGCAGTTCGTAGGCCAGTCCCTCCACGGTCGGGTTGTCGCTGACCAGGAAGCGCGCCAACCCGTGCAGGTCACTGGCCACTGGCGTGCTGCGGCCTTCCAGATCGAACGAGACCGGCATTCCCAGCTGCTCGGCGATATCGTTGCTCAGCTGGTTGTACGCGGCGTAAGGCCAGACGATGGCGCGCGGGCGAACCCCCAGATGCTGCTCTATGCGCTGTGCGCTGCGGCTGAGGTCGGCACGCAGGCGCTGTTCGTACTGTGCTTCGCTCTCGTAGCTGTGGGTCGCGGGCGTATAGACACGGGTGACCACCGCTGGCGTGGAGTTGCCCTGAGGGTTGGCGATCACGCCATGGTGCAGGTCGTCGGTATGGCTGGCCACTTCGATCAGGCCGCTGTCGTGCATCTGCTTCAGCTGTGCCCAGGTGATGAAGTCCTCGCGACCGAACGGGCGGTAGCCGTAGTCGATGGTACGACCCGGCGCCATGTCCACGTAGTCGGTGATCACCGCCACCAGCGCCGGATAGCGATAGGCCTGCAGCAGCGGGAAGGCCTTGTCGTAGACACTGCGCAGGCCGTCATCGAAGGTCAGCAGCACCGGCTTCGGTGGCAGTGTCGCGCGTCCCTGCGAGGCGTCGATCACCTGCGACAACGACACCGGGTGGTAGCCATGCGCACCCAGCCAGTCCAGGTGGGCAGCGAAGTTCTGCGTGCTTACCGCGTAGGTATCTGCGTCCCCCTTGGCCGCGACCTGGTCGCGGATATCGTGATAGCTGAGGATCAGCAGGCCGTTGTCGGCCGCGTCGAGATGCACGGCCTGCTGCGCAGGGGCCGGTGTCGCGGCGGCCAGCAGCAGGAGCACGATCATTCGCAGGATGTGGGTCATGTCAGTCTCCCCAGCGCAGTGCGGCTTCGAAGCCGATATGGCGCTCGCGGTGGCCGTCATAGACCGGCCGTGACCAGCGCACGCCATACTCGAGCACGCGGCCCTGGCCGATCTGCCACTCATGCATGTAGGACACCGACGGCACCAGTGCGCTGCCGAAGCCGTCCTGCCAGTAGTCGCCCAGCGAGACCGTCAGCCGGTGCCGGAAATGGCGCTCATAGTGTCGCCACAGCTGCTGGTCGACGCGCAGGCCGATCTCGACCATGCGGTCGCGCTTCGGATTGAAGTAGGGCGCATCGTCGCGGCTGCCCCGGCTGGTATAGGCACTGGCCAGGCCATCGATCAGCCAGCGTGGTCGAGTCAGCAGCCGCTGCTCGACACTGGTGCTGAACAGTTCGCGGTGATTGCCATCGTCGTAGCGGAAGCGGCTGGCGCCGAACATCCAATGGGTGCGTTCGCTGCGCCGGTAGTCCACCTGCGCGCCCACGCTGTCGGCGGTGATCCCGGCCGCGCGCGCCTGCATCGAGGCCTCCGGATCATTGCGCGCAGCCATCAGCCCGGCATGCCAGGAGTCGTTGAACTGCCAGCCCACGCTGGCACGCAGGCCGGTATCGCCGACGTGATCGTTGGCACGCACTACCGCGGCCTCCGCATCCAGCCGGCCGAAGCGGTAGCGCACGCCTGCACCCAGCCACAGCGGGTCGATGCGCTGGTCCTGGAAGTCGACCGAGCGCCTGTCGGCGAAGGCGAACAACCGCCAGCGGTCGTCGAGCACCGGCGTCTGCACTTCCATGCCGTAGTGACGGTCGTTGTTGCCCAGTGGCGAAGTGCCGCCACCGCCGGAGCTGCGGCCGATGTCGGTCCATGCCTTCAGCTGCCAGCCGCGATGTGCACGCCAGGCCTGGTCCATGCGTTCGACGGCAGGCTGGGTGGGATAGCGCGCGAGCAGGTCGTCATGCAGTGGCCGCGCCAGGTCATCGCGCTGCAGGGCGACGTAGGCCTCTTCCATACCCAGCCGCGGCTCGATGTCGCGCGGGTCCAGTGCATGCGCCATCTGCTGGCGCTGCAGGGCCATGCGTGGCCAGCCGCGCATCATGTACACGCTGCCCAACGCACTCTGCAGGCCACCGTTGCCGGGGGCGATATCGACCATCGATTCCAGGTCGCGCTGGGCGGTCGGCAGGTTGCCGCTGTAGGCACGCACCATCGCCAGATTCAGGTCGGCCTCGTAGCGTGACCAGTTCGCATACGGCGATTTTCCGTTGCCCCAGCGCCAGGCCGGTTCCTTGTCGCGCCACGCCTGCAGCAGGCCGATGGCCTTTTCCTGCTGTTCGCTCTCAAGATAGGCATAGGCCAATTCCGAATGCGAAGCATCGCGCGTGGGATCGCCGGTCACTGCCGCCTGCAGCACCGGAATGGCCTCCAGCGGATGCAGGGTGCCCATCAGTGAATCACCCACAGCGGGCAGCACGTAGTCGGGCAGTGCATGGCCCTCGGCCTGCAGTGCGCGTGCTTCCTCACGAACCTGTGCGTGGCGGCCCAGCCGGTTGAGCAGGATCAGGCGATCCAGCCGGATCCGCAGGGGTGCCTGCGCCGCAGTGGTGCCTTCGCTGCCGACGTAGCGCTGCATGCGCGCCAGGGTCGACTCGGCTTCTTCCAGGCGGGCGTCCTCGCTGCTGCTGTAGGCCAGGCTCCAGACCACCAGCTTGGCCAGGTAGTCGCCCTCAAGTCGCTGCTTCTGTGCATCGTCGAACAACTGCGGGCGCTGCTGGTACAGCTCCCAGGCGCGCCACGCGTTGCCGATATCGCCCAGGGTCAGCACGCGCAGCTTGAACAACAGATCGTCGTTGGGCTGCTGCTGGCTGGCGCGCTCGATCGCTCCCAGCGCATCCAGCCAGCGGGCCTGGTCGCGGTAGCGGCCGATCTCGGCCAGGGCGGCCTCGCGATCAGGCGGGGCCGCGCTGCTGGCCCAGGCCAGAGCGAAGCAGGCAAGGCCGACGCAGAGCGCCAGCCGGCGGTGGACAACCATTGGGGACCCCCTTGGCTTCCGAACCAGACAACCTGAAAAATGTGACGCACATCACATGCCAGATTTTGGGATGGCCGTGGCCTGCGTCACTCCCCTCGTGCGTTCCCATCCAGCAGGATGGGTAGAACCGGGACAGCGACCTGCAATGTCTAGTCTGAAACGAGAATCCCCCGCACACCGACTGGTGGCCTGGACGGCGCTGCCGCCCCCATGCCCGATGCCGGCACGCGGCAAGGATGGGCATTCGGGGGCACTATCTGCCCGGAACTGTCAGCCCAGCGTCAAAATCTGCGTGAAAGCTGACCGGCGGTAGATGGAGGGCGGCAGCCGGCCCGGGTGGAGGCTTACCAGAGGTCTTCCAGCTTGCGCGGCTTGCATGCCACCCAGGAGGCACACAGCATCAGGGTCGCGCAGCCGAACAGGAAGCTGAATGGGATCGTCCAACCGTCGCTGACGGTGTGCAGCCAGCCGACCAGGAATGGCCCCAGGCAGCTGAAGCTGTAGCCCACACCCTGCATGAAGCCGGACAGCGCGGCCGAGCCGGTCGGAGTGCGCGTGCGCAGGTTGATCAGGGTCAGTGCCAGCGGGAACGTGGACGGGCCGACACCGAGCAGGCAGGCCCACAGCAGTGGCGCTTTCATCGGTGCCAGCAGCAGGCCGGTGAAGGCGATCACGAACGAGAAGAAGCCGATCAGGACCAGCGGGAACGGGTTCTGCAGGCGCACCGCCATCGATGGGATGACCAGCGACGGCAGCAGGCCCAGTGCCGAGAACACCGCCACCATCACCCCGCCGAAGGCGGGCGTGCCACCGGCTTCGACCACGATGCGCGGCAGCCAGGTGAACATCGAATAGGTCATCAGCGAGGTCATGCCGAACATCAACGTCATGCTCCAGCCCAGCGACGTGCGCCAGACCTTGCCATGCGGCTGTGCGGTCGGGTCGTTGGCGTCCAGCACCGGCTTTGGCGCACGGCGCGCCAGCAGCAGCCACGGCAGGCTCGCCGCCAGCGCCAGCAGTGCCCACATGCCCAGCGACACCCGCCAGCTGGCCGCATTGGCTACCGGCACCGCCAGCAGCGCCGGCATCATCGTGCCCAGCTGCAGCACACTGATGTACAGCGTGCTCATGGTGCCGACCTTGTTGGCGAAGTAACGCTTCACCAGTGGCGGCACCACCACGTTGCCGATGCCCATGCCGGCCAGTGCGATCACCGAGCCCAGCAGCAGCGTGCCGACGTTGCCGGCGCTGGAGCGCAGCAGCAGGCCGGCGGCGGCCATCAGCATGGCCAGCAGGGTGGTGCGCTCCAGGCCCAGGCGCCGCGCCAGTGCCGGCGTTGCCACGCCGAACAGCGCGAACGAGGCGGTGGGCAGCATGCCCAGCACACCGGTCATGGTGGTGCCGAAACCGAACTGCTGGCCGAGCACATCGAGCAGGGGCGTGATCGAGGTGACCGCAGTGCGCAGGTTGATCGCGGCCAGCAGGATCGCGGCGAATGCGAGGACGCGGCCATGCAGCAGCGACGGCGAGTCGGAAGTGGAGGAGCTCATCGGTGGTCCTTGCAGGTGTCGCACGCCGACGTGGTGGCATGCAGCGCCGGCATCGGTCTACGCCGAAGCGGCAGGTGGGGGAGGCGGCCATTGTACGTGGCTGGCCAGTGGCATTGCGGCCGGCCGCACCTGTCCCGGGCCGCAGGCACAAAAAAACCCGGAGGACAGTGATGTCTTCCAGGCTTCTTGGTGACCACCGAAGTGGT
>NZ_JBWKOO010000003.1:314945-321923 GCF_059416125.1 Stenotrophomonas sp. GW821-FHT09E08 | reverse complement strand
TCGGGGAGACAGGATTCGAACCTGCGACCTCTACGTCCCGAACGTAGCGCTCTACCAGACTGAGCTACACCCCGAAGGGAGCCGCCTATTCTAGCGATTCACCCCGATGGCGGCAAGGGGTGGATGCTGTTTTCTTCACACTGCCGAAGCAGTGCCACTTCAGGGAACAAAAAAGCCTGGAAGACTTCACCAGGCTTCAATGCGACCACTTGAGTGGTCGGGGAGACAGGATTCGAACCTGCGACCTCTACGTCCCGAACGTAGCGCTCTACCAGACTGAGCTACACCCCGAAGGAGCCGCCTAAGATACCGTGTGAAGACCAGGGCGGCAAGGCTTTTTTACAGCTCAGCGACGATTTTCTTTCTCGATGCGGTTCTGCTCGCGGGCTTCAAACCACATGCCGTTGAGGATGGCGACCGTCGAGGCGAGGCCGGCGCCGAGGATCCAGGCGAAATACCACATGTTCAATCTCCTGTGTGCAAGACAGGTGCCGACCGTGGGTCGGCACGCTGGCAATCAATAGGCGTTGGGGTTGTCGTCCATGTCCTCGACCGTCGTCTTGCCCTTCAGCACGCGGTACACCCAGGTGGTGTAGGCGAGGATGATCGGCAGGAAGATGGCCGTGGCCAGCAGCATGACCCACAGCGTGAGGTGGCTGGACGAGCTGTCCCAGACGGTCAGGCTGGAGGTGGGCTGGCTGGAGGACGGCAGCAGGAACGGGAAGATCGCAAAGCCGACAGTCAGGATGATGCCACCGATGGATGCACCCGAGGCGATGAAGGCCAGGCCACCACGACGGGCACGCAGCAGCACCGCACTGGCCAGCGCGCCGAGCAGGCCGAGCACCGGGAACACGATCGTGGCCGGCATGCTGCTGTAGTTGCGCAGCCAACCACCGGCAGCCGTGCCCAGCTCGGCCGTCTTCAGCAGCGGATTGGTCGGGCCATCGGTGACCACCTGCGAGGTGATCTGGTAACCCGGCAGGCCGAAGGCCACCCAGGCACCGGCCACGGCGAACAGCACGAAGCTGATGATGGCGGCGACGCTGCCGTAACGTGCGGCACGTTCGGCCACCGGGCCGTCGGTCTTGATGACCAGCATGGCCGCACCATGCGAAACCAGCATGGCCACGCTGATCAGGCCGGCGATGAGCGCGAACGGTGTGAGCAGGCCGAAGAACGAACCGGTGTAGGTCACGCGCAGGGTGTCATCGAAGTGGAACGGCACACCCAGCAGCACGTTGCCCACCGCCACGCCGGCAATCAGGCCCGGCAGCAGGCCACCGACAAACAGCACGCGGTCCCAGTTGTCGCGCCAGCGCTTGGACGGCAGCTTGCTGCGGTACTTGAAGCCGACCGGGCGCAGGATCAGCCCGAACAGCATCGCAAACACCGCCAGGTAGAAGCCGGAGAAGCTGACCGCATACAGCGGCGGCCATGCGGCGAAAATCGCACCGCCACCCAGTACCAGCCACACCTGGTTGCCTTCCCACACCGGGCCGACGGTATTGATCACCAGCCGGCGTTCTTCATCGGTTTTGGCAACGAACGGCAACAGGGTGCCGACGCCAAGGTCGAAACCATCCATCACGGCCCAGCCGATCAGCAGGATGCCGAGCAGCAGCCACCAGATCACGCGGAGCGTGGTGTAATCAAGTGCAATGAATTCCATCTGGATTCTCCTGCCTCAGGCCTGGCCGGGGGCGACTGCATTGGGGGAAACAGGGCGGATATCGGCCTGCAGCGTCGGCAGGATGTCGTCCGGACCCTTGCGGATCGCCTTCAGCATCAGCTTGATCTCGATGATCAGCAGCACCGTGTACAAGCTGGTGAACACCGCCAGCGTGGTCAGGATTTCATGCAGTGCCAGGCCCGATGCGGCGTAGAAGGTCGGCAGAACGCCGTCCACAGCCCACGGCTGACGGCCGTACTCGGCAACGAACCAACCGCATTCGATCGCGATCCACGGTGCCGGCAGCGACCACACCGCCAACCGCAGGAACCAGCGCTTGTCCTGGAAGTTGTTGCGGCACGAGAAGTAGAAGGCCAACGCGAAGAAGGCGATCAGGTAGAAGCCCAGGCCCGCCATGATGCGGAAGGTCCAGAACAGCGGGGCCACGCGCGGCACGGTATCCATCGCGGCCTTGGAGATTTCCTCCGGCGTCGCGTTGAGGATGTCTTCGCGGTAGCGCTTCAGCAGCAGGCCATGGCCGAGATCCTGCCAGTGGCGATCGAACATCTCGCGTGCTTCGAGATCGTTGCGGTCCTTCTTCACGCGCTCCAGTGCGCCGTAGGCGATCTGGCCACCGCGGATGCGGTGCTCGGCACGTTCCACCAGCTCCAGGATGCCGGGAATCGGCTGGTCCAGCGAGCGGGTGGCGATCAGGCCCATCAGGTACGGGATCTTCACCGCATAGTCGTTCTGATGGGTGTCTTGGTTGGGAATGCCGAAGGCGGTGAAGTCGGCCGGCGCACGCTCGGTTTCCCACATCGCTTCAATCGCGGCCAGCTTCATCTTCTGGTGTTCGCTGGCGGCATAACCGCTTTCGTCACCCAGCACCACCACCGACAGCGAGGACAGCAGGCCGAAGGCTGCAGCCACCGCGAACGAACGGCGGGCCATGTCCTTGTACTTGCCACGCAGCAGGTACAGCGCGCTGATCGACATCACGAAGATCGCACCGGTCACGTAGCCGGCACTGACGGTATGCACGAACTTGGCCTGGGCCACCGGGTTCAGCAGCACCGCGGCGAAGTCGACCACTTCCATGCGCATGGTTTCCGGGTTGAACACCGCACCGGTTGGGTTCTGCATCCAGCCGTTGGCGATCAGGATCCACACCGCCGACAGGTTGGTGCCCAGCGCCATCAGCCAGGTCACGGTGAGGTGCTTGACCGGAGTCAGGCGCTTCCAGCCGAAGAAGAACAGGCCGATGAAGGTCGCTTCCAGGAAGAACGCCATCAGGCCTTCGATGGCCAGCGGCGCACCGAAGATGTCACCGACGTAATGGCTGTAGTACGACCAGTTCATGCCGAACTGGAACTCCATCACCAGGCCGGTGGCTACGCCGATGGCGAAGTTGATGCCGAACAGGGCACCCCAGAACAGGGTCATCTGCCGCCAGACCTGCTTGCGGGTCATCACGTACACGCTTTCCATGATGGCCACCATGAAGGACAGGCCAAGCGTGAGGGGGACGAATAGGAAGTGGTACATCGCGGTCAGAGCGAATTGCAGCCGCGACAGTTCTACGACTGTCTGATCAATCATGGCCTGGCTACCTCGTTGGATAGTGCCGTTGCAGGTGGCGGGAAGGGTGGTCTACGGGGTGAATGATGTGACCGACTACTTCAAACAGCCTTGATCCAGATCAATGTATGAATGGGTATTCAGGAGGATCGTATGCCAACCCGCCTGGGACTGCGACCGCCGGCCGCAGGGGGAGGCTGTTGCCTGCGCCTACAATGCCTGCCAATGCCCTGTTGCCTGTGAAGACCCTTGAGCGCTGCCGAACCGACTGCTGACGCCGCTGTTTCCGAAGACGAATCGACCCGGTTGCGGCGCATCCGTAGCGCGTGGCTGGCCGATCTGGCGCGGTCCGCGCGCGGCCGCCAGCGGTTGGCCTCGTTGTGCATCAGCCTGTCCGGCGCACTGTTGATCGGCCAGGCGGCCGCCATCGCCTGGCTGGTGCAGCAGGTGCTGGTCGAGCGTGTACCACTGGCCTCGGGCCTGCCGGTGCTGGCCACGCTGGTCGTGATCCTGATCGTGCGTACGCTGCTGGGCAGCGCCACTCAGGCTGCAGCGGGTGTCGTGGCCGATGCCGCGCGGCTGGCGTTGCGCGAGCGCGTATTCGCGCGGCTGCTGGGCCATGGGCCGCTGTGGCTGCGCCAGCGCCGCACCGGTGAGCTCGGAGAGCTGATGCTGCATCACGGCGATGCGATCGAGAGTTATTACAGCGGCTTCCTGCCGGTGCGCACCGAAGTGGTGGTGGTGCCGGTGCTGATCCTCGCGGCAGTGGCCTGGGTCGACTGGGTAGTAGCGCTGATCCTGCTGTTCACCGCGCCCCTGGTGCCGTTCTTCATGATGCTGGTGGGCTGGGGTGCCGAAGCGGCCGGCCGTGCGCAGCTGGGCGAACTGGCACGGATGAGCGGACACTTCGCCGATCGCATCAAGGGTCTGGGCCTGCTGCGCCTGTATGGCCGCGGCGAGGCCGAGCTGGAGGGTATCGAAGCGGCTGCAGAAGGCGTGCGCGTGCGAACGATGAAGGTGCTGCGCATCGCCTTCCTGTCGTCCACCGTGCTGGAGTTCTTCGCTTCGGTGAGCGTGGCGATGGTCGCGCTGTACCTGGGGCTGAGCTATCTGGGCCTGCTGTCGTTGCATGCGACGGTGCCCACGCTGGGTGCGGGCCTGTTCTGCCTGCTGCTGGCGCCGGAGTTCTATGCGCCGCTGCGGCGGCTGGCAGCGCACTACCACGACCGTGCCAACGCGCTGGCTGCGGCCGCTGAAGTGGAGCGCCTGTTGCAGGTGCTGCCGGAAGAAGCTGTCCTTGCCGATGACGAAATGGTGCCGCTGCCGCAGGAGCCGGCCGAAGCGGCGATGGCGCCGTTGCGGGCGTGGGGGCTGATGCTGCGTCCCTTGGGCGCGCCGCATGATGTGCTGCAGGGCCTGGACGTGACACTGGAGCCAGGCCAGCGGCTGGCGCTGGTGGGCCCCAGTGGCAGTGGCAAGAGTACGTTGCTGGAAGCACTGGCCGGTTGGCTGCCCCCCCGTGCGGGCAGGGTGCAGCTGCGACCGGGGCTGCAGGTGGCCTATGCCAGCCAGAGGCCCTACCTGTTCCATGGCAGCATCGCCGATAACCTGCGGCTGGCCGATCCGGGCGCCAGCGACGCCCGCCTGCGCGCGGTGGCCGAGGCCGCGCAGGTGCTGCAGTTCGCACAGCGCCTGCCGCAGGGGCTGGATACCGTGATCGGTGAGCGCGGCTTCGGCCTGTCCGGTGGTGAAGCACGCCGCATCGGCCTGGCCCGGTTGCTGCTCCGCGATCCACAGGTACTGCTGCTGGATGAGCCCACCGCCTTCCTCGATGCGGACACCGAAGCCGCGCTGCTGCGCAGCCTGGCCGCCTATGCGCGCGGGCGCAGCGTGGTGGTCGCCACCCATAGCCCGGCGGTGATTGCCTGGGCCGACCGTTGCCTGCTGCTGCCCGAAGGGCGGCTGGTCGAGCCAACGCAGGCGGTGCGCGCATGAGTCGTTCGCCGGATTCACTGCGCGCGGTATTCCTGCGCCATCGCGCGCGCCTGTTGCTGGCCGTGCTGCTGCTGTGGGCCACGATGCTGGCCGGCACCGCCCTGCTGGGGTTGTCGGGCGGCTTCCTGACCGCCGCAGCGCTGGCCGGTGCCGCCGGCCTCGGCCAGGGCTTCAATTTCTTCACGCCCTCGGCGGGCATCCGTGGGCTGACCATGGCGCGCATCGCGTCGCGCTACTTCGAAAAACTGGTGGGGCATGACGTGACCCTGCGCATCGCCCGTGACCTGCGCGTGTGGTTCTTCCGACGCGCGCTGCCGCTGGCACCGGCGCGGTTGGGCGCGACGCGTACCGGCGAGCTGCTGGCACGCCTGCTGGGTGACATCGGCGAAGTGGATGGCCTGCTGGTGCGCGCCATCGGCCCCCTGTTGGCCCTGGGTGGGTTGTCGCTGGTGGGGGTGGCTTCGGCCGCTGTGGTCCTGCCTTCGGCGGCTGTGCTGCTGGCGGTACTGGCGGTGCTGATCAGCTTCGGGGTGCCGTGGCTGGGCGTGCGTGGGCATGACGATGAGGAGGCCGATCGCGCCGCACATCGCGCTGCGCTGCGCACCGCCGCGTTCGAAGGACTGGAAGGCGCGGGTGATCTGGCCGCACTGCATGCCAGCACGGCATGGCAGTTGAAGGTGCGGGTGGCCGCCAAGCAACTGGCCTCGCGTGATCGTCGCCGTCGCTGGCGCCTGATCGCGGCCTCGACCCTGCACGGCCTGGTTGCCGGGCTGGGTCTGGTAGCGATGCTGGCACTGGCTCTGCATGCGGCCGAACAGCAGCGCATCGCGCCGGAAATGGCCGCTGGGCTGGTGTTCCTCACCGTGGCACTGATCGAACTGTGGGCCGGCATGGGCCTGGCCTGGCAGTCACTGCAGTCCGGGCGGATCGCTGCTGCGCGGCTGCAGGCGATCGTCGAGCAGCCGCCGACGGTGGAAGACCCGCAGGCGCCGCAGCCGGTGCCGCAGGCGGCGCGCGTGCATTGGGATGACATCCATTTCCAGTGGCCAGGCGCGGTGCGTCCGGTGCTGTCTGGCCTGCAGCTGACACTGGCACCGGGCGAGCGCATTGCCATCCGCGGCGACAGCGGCAGTGGCAAGACCACGCTGTCCAGCCTGCTGCTGCGATTGTGGGATCCGCAGCAGGGGCGGTTGACCTACGGTGGCCGTGACCTGCGCGACTTCGCCCAGGGCGACTGGCATCGGCAGCTGGCCTGGTTGCCGCAGAACGCCCCGGTGTTTGCCGGCAGCGTGGCCGAGAACCTGCGGCTGGGTGATCCCGATGCGAGCGACGCGGCGTTGTGGGCGGTGCTGCGGCGCGTGCGCCTGGGCGAATGGGCCGAGCACAATGGTGGCCTGCAGGCCTGGGTGGGCGAGAACGGCGCGACCATGTCGGCCGGTCAGGCACGGCGCCTGGCACTGGCGCGCGCGCTGCTGCGCAATGCGCCGATCCTGCTGCTGGACGAGCCGACCGAGGGCCTGGACGTGGATACCGCGCGCGCGCTGCTGCTGGATCTGGCCAGCTTGCTGGACGGCCGCAGCCTGCTGATGATCACCCACGACGACCTGCCCGAAGGCGTGGTTGATGCGCAGTACCGGTTGTGTGATGGGGTTCTGATCCGCGAAGCGTGAAATCATCCCGGTAGTGCCGGCCGCTGGCCGGCAACCACGCATCCGGTTCGAACATCATGGCGT